>JAGPES010000382.1 GCA_018057015.1 Pseudomonadales bacterium
GCCGAAATCGGTCCTGGCGACCAACGGTTCGTCATCATGCGCCGCGTCGCTGCAGAAGCGTGCGGCGGTCGATCGTTCGCAGTGCGGATACCGCCTTCCCGGGTGTGTGTGAGAAATGCGGGCTAGGTGGCACACCACAATGTGTTCGATCACGACTTGCCTTCACAACCGTCGCCCACACAGCCGTTTCCCGTTGGCATGCCCGCCCTCGGGCCGCTGGGCTTCTCTCCCGAGGACGCATGGGGATTCACGGCGATCGACACGTGGTGGTGTCGGGAAAAGATCACGCCGGGTTCCGGCGGCGTGCTCGTCACCGCAGGCGGCCTGGTTTTCATCGGCTAGACGCTGGACGACAAGCTCCGTGCATTCGACCTCTGGACTGGCGAAGTCCTCTGGAGCGTTGACCTGCCGGCCGCCGGCACCGCCATTCCCGTCACCTATGAAGCGGGTGGTGAACAGTACGTCGTCATCGCCGCCGGTGGCCACACCATGTTCGGCACCACGCTGGGAGATTCGGTGGTGGCCTACAGGCTCAAACGCTGACGCGGTGCATCTGTGCCGACCCCTACCCGGCAAGATCGAACTTCATCCGCATCTCCTTGATGCCGTGGATGAAGTTCGAGCGCAACCACCTGATCTCGCCGTCGAGGCGCGGATTGCGGATGCGCTTCGTCAGTTCCTCGAACACGATGTTCAGTTGCAACCGGGCCAGGTGGCTACCGAGGCAGAAATGCTCTCCGATACCGAAGGCGCGGTGGTTGTTGCGCACGTCCTCGCGGCGCGGACGCGTGATGTCGAAGCAATCGGGATTCTCGAACACCGCCTCGTCGCGGCTCGCGGCCTGGTAGAACATCACGACCTTGTCTCCCGTCGCGAGCGCCTGGCCACCGACTTCAGTGGGTTCCGTGACCGTGCGCCGGAAATTCATCACGGCAGGGTTGAAGCGCAGGATTTCCTCGACCGCGTCCGGGATCAACGATGGATCGTCGACCATCATTTGGTACTGCTCCGGGTATTCCATCAGCAGGCGCATGCCCTGGCTGGTCATGGTGCGCGTGGTCTCGTTGCCGGCCACGATCAGCAGCATCATGAAGCTGCGGAATTCGTCCTCGTTGAGTTTCTCGCCGCCGACGCTCCCGCGCAGCAGCGCGCCGACGATGTCGTCCTGCGGGTTGTCGCGATGACGCGCCATGATGTTGTCGGCATACATGTACAGCTCGGCCGCGGCCATCTGCCCGTCGAACTCGCTCAGGTTCAGATCCGGATCGTCGGCACCGAGCATCGTGTTGGTCCAGTCGAAGAACTTCGTGCGATCCCCGACCGGGACGCCGAGAATCTCGCAGATCGCGATCAGAGGCAGCACGCAGGCGATGTCGGTCACGAACTCGCATTCGCCGCGGGTCGCTATCCTGTCAACGGCGCCGCGCACGACCTCGCGAAAGCGTGGCTCGTAGGAATCGACCTTCGACGGCGTGAAGGCATTACGCACGATACGCCGGTACTTGACGTGCTCGGGCGGATCCATGTTCAGGATCATCGTGCGCATGAGCGGCAGCTGGTCCTCTCCAACGTCGTTGAAGAATGAGGTCTTCAGGGACGAGGAGAATTGCGCCGGGTTCTTGGATATACGGTCGATGTCCTCCTGGCGGAAGAAAGCCCAGAAGCCCTCGCCTCCGCGCATCGGCGTCTCCTGGCGCACCACGCGCACCTCGCGCAGCTCGCGGTAAAGCTCGGCGGGCACGCCTCCGCGATGGAGATCGGGATCGCTGAGGTCGGCGAAGGGACACCTGGACATGACAACTCCTCGAAACTAACAGCTTATAGTCATCGGCCAGTCTGGTCCTCGCCCCCGGCACTGTCAACGATTCGCAAATGACGGTTTGGTATGGCTCGCGGGATCGCCACAATTGACAGCGCGGCCACCGCGAGACAGGTAAACTGCACCCTGACCGATCCGGAGAACCGCATGAGATACCTGCACACGATGGTCCGCGTCGCCAACCTCGAGCACGCGCTGGATTTCTATTGCCGCAAGCTCGGGCTGGTGCAGCAACGCCGCTATGACAACGAGGCCGGACGTTTCACGCTGGTCTACCTGGCGGCTGCACAGGACGCGGAAGACGCCGCAACGACCAGCGCACCGCAACTGGAGCTGACGTGGAACTGGGATCCGGAGGCCTACACCGGCGGGCGCAATTTCGGTCACCTCGCCTACGAGGTCGAGGACATCTACGCGCTGTGCCAGCGTCTCGCCGACGCGGGTGTCACGATCAACCGCCCTCCCCGCGACGGGCGCATGGCGTTCGTGCGTTCCCCCGACGGCATCTCGATCGAATTACTGCAGCGCGGTGCACCATTGCCGCCGCAGGAGCCCTGGCTTTCGATGCCCAATACCGGCAGCTGGTGAGCGCAGCTGCTTTGCTCGCCGTTGACGTCCTGCCCGGCGATGCGGGTTACACTCACACCATCGAAGACGCGCAAGAGGATGGATCGCGATGGCTTATTGGTACTGGCTCGCATTCGGCATGGCGCTGATGGCCGTGGAGATCTTCCTGCCGAGTTTCACGGCGCTGTGGTTCGGAGTCGGCGCCATCATCGTGGGCGTGCTCGTGCTGTTGCTTCCGGATCTGGCGCTCACGTGGCAGGTGCTGGTGTGGGCTCTTGCGTCCGCCGCCTTCACGTTCGCGTGGTTCCGCTTCTTCCGCAACAGGTCGCCGGATCGCACCAAGGCCGGCCTGGGACGCGAGGCTGTGCTCGGCGAAACCGCCATCGTGCTCCATGCGCCGCTCGGCGAAAAGCGCGGCATGCTGCGTTTCGCCACGCCGAAGCTCGGCTCCGACGAATGGCAGTTCATCTGCAGGCAGGACGTCACGGAGGGCGATCGCGTGATCGTCGATGACGTGTCGGGCAATACGTTGATCGTCAGCAAACGCTGAGCAGTTCCGGTTCCGGTATCCGCCAAGGAGTTCCCATGGAAAGTCTGTTTCCCGTAGTGGTTTTCTTCGTTCTCGTCTTCGTGACCATCGCCAAGCTCGCGTGCATCGTGCCCCAGGGCAGCAAGTGGGTGGTGCAGCGCCTGGGCAAGTACCACAAGACGCTCAACCCGGGCCTGAATTTCATCATCCCTTTCTTCGACATCGTCGCCTACCGGGTCACGACCAAGGACATCGTGCTCGACATCCCCTCGCAGGAAGTGATCACGCGCGACAACGTCGTGATCATCGTGAACGCGGTGGCCTACATAAACATCCTGCAGCCGGAAAAATCGGTGTACGGCGTCGAGGATTTTCGCATCGCCATCCAGAACCTGGTGCAGACCTCGTTGCGCTCGATAATCGGCGACATGGATCTCGACGACGCGCTCTCCTCGCGCGACCAGATCAAGGCGCGCCTCAAGGAAGCCATCTCCGACGACATCTCCGACTGGGGCATCACGCTGAAGACCGTCGAGATCCAGGACATCAGTCCTTCCGATCGCATGCAGGCCGCGATGGAGGAACAGGCCGCCGCCGAGCGCCAGCGCCGCGCCACCGTGACCCGCGCCGAGGGCAGCAAATCGGCCGCGATCCTCGAGGCGGACGGGCGTCTCGAGGCCTCGCGCCGCGATGCCGAAGCGCAGGTCGTCTTGGCCGAGGCAAGCCAGCGCGCCATCGAGATGGTGACCTCGGCGGTCCAGGACAAGGAATTGCCGGTGATGTACCTGCTCGGCGAACGCTACATCCAGTCGGTGAAGGAAATGGCGGTCTCGCCGAACAGCAAGCTGGTGCTGATC
>JAGPES010000383.1 GCA_018057015.1 Pseudomonadales bacterium
GCGGTGGCCCGCCAATGCGCGCGGACCATCGGCGCGATGTGCCTCGTTGTCGCCTTGCTGCCCGGCGTGCGGCCGGCAGAGGCCGCCCTGTTCGACACCGATGCCGAGCTCGGCCTTACCCTGGAACTGCCGCTGGGCCGGCTCCTGTCGGACAAGGAGCAGCGCGAGGAATTTCCGGCCACGCTCTCCTATGCGCAAGCCGACGGAAGCAAGCTCACCCTGCCGATCGAGGTGAGGGTCCGTGGCCACACGCGGGCGCAGCTGTGCGATCTGCCGCCGCTGCGCGTCGACCTCAAGCCAAAGCGCGCGGCGGGAACCCTGTTCGAGTCGCGCACCGAGCTGAAGCTCGTCACCCAGTGCAAGGCATCGACGCGATATCGGGACTACCTGCTGCTCGAGCACAAGATCTACCAGGCCTACAACCTGGTCACGCCGCTGTCGTTCCGCACGCGCCTGCTGTCGGTGACGTATCTCGATACCGACGGGCGGGTCCGCGGCTTCACCCAGCCGGCGTTCCTGATCGAAGACCTCGCGGAGGTGGCGGCACGGCTCGACATGGAACGCGTCCGGCGCCCGACCCTGGCGCCGACGGAGATGGACTCCGCGCAGCAGAACCTCCTCGAGATCTTCCAGTTCATGATCGGCAACACCGACTGGTCGGCACTGCTGCCCTCGGATGGCGAGGACACCTGCTGCCACAACGCCAGGGTCCTCGCCCCGCGCGAACCCGCCGCGGGGCTGGTGATGATTCCCTACGATTTCGACCAGGCGGGTCTCATCGATGCCGATTACGCGGCGGTGAGCCCCGCGGTGGGAGGCACCTCGGTGCGGGATCGCGTCTACCGGGGACGCTGCGAGAACAACCCCCGGGTGGAGGCATCCCTGCAGCGGTTTCGCGAGCTCAGGCCGGCCATGGAAAGCCTGTTCGAGGACGCACGACTCGGCAAGGCGGCCGCCCGCTCCGCGTACTTCTACCTGCGCGATTTCTATCAGCTGACGGCGTCGGAACGATGGGTGCGACGACTGATCTACGAAGGCTGCCTGGGCAGATGAGCCGCTTCGCCGGCACCGTCCTCGCCCTCGGCGGCGGCGGTCGTATCGGCTTTCGGACGCTTGCCATAGCGGGTGATCCACATGATCGTGGCACCGAAACAGAAAAAGCAGGTCATCACGTAGCCGACGAGGAGCTGGCCGGTACCGGAGGACAGGCCGACGGCTATCGAACCAAACACGTAGACGCCATCGAGTGGATCGTCGAGACGGATGCGGAAACGCACCGCGGCGACGAGGGCCGCAAGTCCGAACGCCAGCGCGAGGCTGTCATGTATCAACCACACCGTGGCGGTGGCGCAGATGGGCAATATGACCAGCGCCGTGATAAAGGTGCGGCGGTAGGAGAACGGGTGGGTGTACATGTAGACCCAGGTTATGGGGACCATGAGTAGCACGGCGCCCGCGAAGAACACCATCAACACGCCCAGGATGGCCAGTCGCCCGGTGATCAATTCGTATTTCAGGGACGGCGGCCTTCCCTGCGAATTGAACAGGCCTTCGACGATCGTGTGCGTGATTTCTCCGGATCGTGCCGCGAGGCTCGAACCCTCGAACAGCATCGGGATGGTGTCGAAGAGAAAGAGCAGCCCCGCCCCCAGGGCGAACAGATACAGCGAGAGCCTGATCAGAAACGCGCGATGCAACCAGATATGGGCATTCGCCATCGAGGCGTCTCCGGTGGTGTCCAGTCGATCGCGGAGTGTAGCATCGGCACGGAACAGGGAGCAGTCGTGGTGAACCTTCGTGTCCGGTGCATCGTGCTGGCTGGCGCGCTCTTCGCGGTTGCCGGTGCGGCGCATGCCGATGACTGGACGCTGGACGGTGTGGAGCGGGTCGTCGCGGTCTCGGATATCCATGGCGCGCACCAGGAACTGGTCGCCACGCTGCAGACCGCGGGCGTCGTGGATGCCGCGCAGCGCTGGAGCGCCGCGGGCACGCACCTGGTGATCGTAGGCGATATCGTCGACCGTGGTGACGACTCGCGCGCATCCATGGACCTGCTGATGCGCCTGGAGCCGGAGGCGGCCGCGGCGGGCGGGAAGGTGCACGTCGTGCTCGGCAACCACGACGTGATGAACATCGTGGGCGACCTGCGCTATACCACGAAGGGCGAATATGCCGCGTTTGCCGCCGAGGAATCCCCGGTCGTGCGCGAGGCTGCGTTCCAGCGCCATCTGTCGGGCCGGGCCAGCGACACGACTGCGGTGGAAGACGTGCGTCGCGAATTCGACCACGCCTATCCCCCGGGATTCTTCGCCCACCGCGCGGCGTTCGCCGCGGGCGCCACCTATGGCAAGTGGCTGCTGGGCAAGCCGCTGCTGCTGCAGATCAACGACACGCTGTTCGTCCACGCCGGCATGAGCCAGGCGGCCGCGGGCATCGGCAGAACAGCCATCAATGGCGCGTTCAGGGGGCAATTGCTCGAGTATGCCGGACTGCTCGAGCAGTTGATGGCGCAGGGCGTGGTGGACCCCGCCACGGATTTCTACGAGCTGCCCGATCGCATCGGCGCCGCGCGCGTTGCCGGGGCGAGCGCGCAGGACCCCGACGCGGCCAAGCGTGTGGATCGCCTGCTGGCGCTGCACGAATCGCTGATCCACGGGCCGGCGAGTCCGCTGTGGTACCGCGGCAACGTGGGCTGCGGACCCCTGATCGAACAGGCCCGGCTCGAATCTGCCCTGAAGAATTTCAACGGGGCCCGGCTGGTCGTCGGTCACACACCCACGTGGCGGCGCCGGGTGTGGAGCCGGCTCGACGGACGCGTCGTGCAGATCGATACCGGCATGCTGCAGTCCTACTATTCCGGCCAGGGCGCCGCGCTCCTTCTCGAAGGGCAACGGATGAGCGCGATCTACCGTGGCGAGGCGGCGGCGGTACCGGTCGAAGCGCAGCCGGCACGCGCCGGCATCCTCACGGCGGACCTGGACGCGGAGGAGCTCGAAGCGGCACTGGCCGAAGGCGAGATCGCGGGCGAGCCGGGCGCTGCGATGCTCGAGCTGACGTGGCATGGCAGGCAACTGCAGGCGCTGTTCACGCCGGCCAGGGATGGCTTCGCACCCGATGTGGCGGCTTATCGGCTGGACCGCCTGCTGTCGCTCGACATGGTGCCCGCGGCCGTGCTGCGCAACGTGAACGGAACAGCGGGCAGCTTGCGTCATGTGCCCGGCGCGACGGTCACGGAAACCGAGCGCGTCGCGGGCAAGGCCGCGATCGAAGCGTGGTGCCCGCTCCAGGACCAGTTCCAGGCGATGTATATCTTCGACGCGCTGGTCTACAACCCCGGCCGGGTCACCGACGATATCCTGTTCGCGAGAAACGGTGGCACCCTGATCCTGACCGGACACGCGCCGGCATTCGGTACGCGCACGGGCGTGCCGGCCTACCTGAAGAAGGCAAACCTGACGCTGAACGCAATGTGGCGGGACAAACTTGCCGGCCTGCAAAGCGATCAGGCCCGGGCATCGCTGCGCGAGGTGCTGGGCGACAAGCGCCTGAAGGCCCTGCTGAAACGGGCCGAACAGCTCGCCGACTGACCGCTGCGTTCACGGCAACGGTCACGCCGGGCATCACGCCGGGCAATCTCGCGGGGCAATCTCGCCAGTGCAGTGCATCACGGTTACACTGCGTCGCACTTTCCGAGGAGCAACGCCATGCTGCTGTACACCTATCCGCCCGCGCCGAATCCCCGCCGCCTGCACATCTTCATGGCAGG
>JAGPES010000384.1 GCA_018057015.1 Pseudomonadales bacterium
GCCCACCGGCGCGAAGTCGAACATCGCGAAGCCTACGGCGCCCGATTGCTCGCGAAATCCGGAAACGATCAGGTTCGGCGGCGTACCGATCAGCGTGACCGTGCCGCCGAGAATGGAGGCAAACGCGAGCGGCATCAGCACCCGGGCCGGCGGCAATTCCAGCCGTGCGGCCAACTGCAGCGCAACCGGCATCAGCAGCGCCAGCGCGCCCACGTTGTTCATGAACCCCGAGAGCACCGCCGCAAGCCCGGCGAGGGCGGTCAGCGACAGCGTGGGACCGGCGCGGGCGGGCAACACGCGGCGTGTCAGCGCATCGGCCGCCCCCGAGCTCTGCAAGCCCTGGCTCAGCACCAGCACGCAGGCCACCGTGATCACCGCCGGGTGACTGAAGCCGGCGAAGGCGTGCCGGGCCGGCACCAGTCCCGCGAGCACGCTGGCCAGCAGGGCCGCGAGCGCGACCATGTCGTGGCGCCAGCGCCCCCACAGGAACATGCCCACCGCGGCGGCGAGGATCGCGACGACGAGCAGTTGCTCCTGCGTCATGGCATCACTGCGCCGGCGCCGTGCCGCGTGGCGCCCGATTTCCAGTCCCCCATGTCCGACCCTGTCTGCCTCGGCTCGCGCCCGGGCGGCGCGGCCAGGCACAGGTTACGCGAATGGCCCCGAACGCGGGATACCCCCGCAGCGTTTCGCCACGCGGCGTTTCGCCCGGTTGTCAGCGCCGGGGCGCAGGGATAGTCTGCCGCCACGAACGATAACGACAGGATGCCCAGCACATGTTCCGCCCCGCTCCCTGGCTCGCGCTGCACCGCTCGCTCGGACTCGAGCCGCCTCCCCCTTTCGACGACCGGCCGCTGGCCGAGCATCTCGCATCCCACGCCGTGCACAAGCCCGAAGCGGTGGCGATCCAGTTCCACGACCGCGGGATCGGCTACGGCGAGCTGTTCACGCAAAGTCTCAGGCTCGCCACCGCGTTGCGCGCGCTCGGCGTCGCGAAAGGCGACGTGGTCGGGCTGCACCTGCCGAACGTGCCGCAGTACCTGGTCGCGGTCGCCGCGTTGTCACGGCTGGGTGCCGTCGGCACCGGCATCTCACCGCTGCTCGCCCCCGGCGAGATCGCCTTCCAGCTGAAGGACGCCGACGTGAAGGTTCTGCTCACACTGGACGCGCTGGCCACGGCCGTGCTGCCGCGCGTAACCGACATGCCCGCGAGCCTGCACACGGTGATCGTGACCGGCGCCGGCGAAAGCCTCGGCCTGCCCTGCGGCCCGGCACCGGACCTGCCCGGCCTGCGCACCATGCGCTACCCCGACCTGGTCGGCGCCGCGAAGCCCGACTGTCCGCAGACCCCGGTGACGGGCCACGACACCTTCATGATCCAGTACACCGGCGGCACCACCGGGCGGCCCAAGGGCGCGATGCTCTCGATCCGCAACCTGATGTACAACCCGCAGCAGAGCGAGGCCTACGCCCCCTGGAGCGAGGAGCACGAGGAAGTGCTGATGACGGCTTTCCCGCTGTTCCACGTCGCGGGGCTCTCGGTGCACGTCGCGGCGCTGCGCTACGGCTGCCGCATCCTGCTGATCCCCGATCCGCGCGACGTGGACTTCATCTGCCGGCAGCTCCAGCGCTTCCCGCCCACGCGCATCGCCGCGGTGCCCACGCTTTACCAGATGCTGGTCAACACGCCGGCGTTCCGCGAGGTGGATTTCTCGCGCCTCAAGATCGCGCTCTCGGGCGCCGCGCCGCTGCCGCTGGAGGACCGCAAGCGCCTCGAGGCGATCATCGGCACGAACCGACTCTCCGACGTGTTCGGCATGACCGAGACCGGCCCGGTGCACGTCTGCAACCCGCCGATGCGCTCCAGGCCCGCGGCGGTGGGCATCCCGGTGGCCGGCGCCGATACGCGCGTGGTCGACCTGGAGACCGGCACGCGCGAGATGCCCTTCAACGAACCCGGGGAGATCATCACCAGCGGGCCGCAGCTCATGACCGGTTACCTGAACCTTCCCGGGGAATCCGCGCGCGCGCTGCGCGTGCTCGACGGCAGGACCTGGATGTTCACCGGCGACGTCGGCTTCATGGACGAGGAAGGCTACGTCCACGTCTGCGATCGCGCCAAGGACATGCTGATCGTGGGTGGCTACAAGGTGTTCTCGGTCGAGATCGAGGACAAGTTGAAGCAGCTGGACTGCATCGCGCAGTCGGCGGTGATCGGCACGCCCGACACCGCGCGTCCCGGCAACGACATCGTGAATCTCTACGTCGAGCTCACACCCACCGCGCGCGCACGCGACCCCGACGAGGTACGCGCCGGCATCCGTGCCTTCTGCCGCGAGAACATGGCGCCCTACAAGGTGCCGAAGCAGGTGATCCTGATCGAGCAGATCCCGGTCACCGCGGTGGGCAAGATCGACAAGAAGGCGCTGCGGGCAACGTAGGTCCGCATTCATGCGGACATTGTCCGGGTGAAACCGGACCCACGGGGGAAGGTCCGGCTGCAGCCGGACCCACGGGGATTTGCGGACAATTTCCCCCAATCGCCAACCGCGCCCGCGCGCCCGATCACGGATAATTGCGCACTCCGCAGCCACGGTCCCGGCACGCATGCACTCCCGTTCGCCCGCCGCCCCGCCACCCGAGGACGCCCTCGCGCGCGTCGCGGCGCGCTATGCCGTGGCGATCACCCCGGCGATGGAAGCGCTGATCGACCCGCATGATCCGCAGGACCCGGTCGCGCTGCAGTTCCGCCCCGATGCGCGCGAGCTGATCACGCTGGCCGACGAGCACCCCGACCCCATCGGCGACCACGCGCACGCACCGGTCGAGGGCATCGTGCACCGCTACCCCGACCGCTGCCTGCTGAAGCTGGTGCACGTGTGCGCGGTGTACTGCCGCTACTGCTTCCGTCGCGAGATGGTGGGCCCGGCAGGCGACGGCATGCTGGGCAGCGCAGAACTGGATGCCGCGATCGGCTACATCGAGGCCCACCCCGAAATCTGGGAGGTGGTGCTCACCGGCGGCGACCCCTTCGTGCTTTCACCGCGGCGTCTCGCGGAGGTCACAACACGGCTCGCACCGATCCCGCACCTGAAAGTTCTGCGCTGGCACACGCGCGTGCCGGTGGTGGATCCGGCGCGCGTCACGGCGGAGCTCGTCGCGGCAATAGGCAGCTCGAATGCAACCACCTGGGTGGTGCTGCACGCCAACCACCCGCGCGAACTGACGACCCAGGCGCGTGATGCGATCGCGCGCCTCGCCGACGCCGGCATCCCGCTGCTGGCGCAGACCGTGCTGCTCAAGGGCGTGAACGACAACGCCGGCACGCTCGAGTCACTGATGCGCGCGCTGGTGGAGTCGCGCGTCAGGCCCTACTACCTGCACCATCTGGACAAGGCGCCGGGCACCGCGCATTTTCGCTGCACGCTCGAGCGCGGGCGCGAGCTCGTGCAGCAACTGCGCGCGCACGCCTCGGGCATCTGCCAGCCGACCTACGTACTGGACATCCCCGGCGGGCACGGCAAGGCCACGATCGCCGAATCGGGCCTGCGCGAAACGCAAACAGGCTACGAAGTGCGCGACCGCCACGGCCAGTGGCGCCCCGCATGACAGCAACGGAGCACACCATGCGCAATTCCCTGCAGGACCAGTTGCTGAAGGCCGGACTGGTCGATGCGAAGAAGCTGAAGGAAAGCAACCGCGCCAAGGACAAGCAGAAGAAGCAGGCCGGGAAGAATGCCGCCGAGCTCGA
>JAGPES010000026.1 GCA_018057015.1 Pseudomonadales bacterium
CGCACGCGGGCCACCGGCGGGCACGGTGAGATCGGCCGGGACGAAGCGCTTCCCCGCTTCCCAGTCCGTGAACCAGGGCGACAGCTCGGGCTGCACGCCCCTCGCGGGCCGGCTTGGCGGGATGTAGAGCCGCGTGACGTCGGGATAGGCCCTGGACTCGACCTTGATCACGTCCGCGCCGCACCACGCCATGAAGCGCCCGATCCACGGACCCGCCATGCCCGCCCCGAACTCGAGCACGCGCACACCCGCGAGCGGCGCGCTCGCCGCCACGGGCGGCAGCACGTCGCGCGGCGCCACAGCGCGCGCCAGCAGCGCCGCGAGCTGGTCGTCGTGCTCTCCGGCGCGGGGGGCCGCGCGGCGCGGCGCACAGGGGGTTCGCGAGAAGCGGTACGGCGGGCCCGGCATCCGCGCGCGCGTGCCGTCGGCTTGCTCGATCTCGACGAGAAACCCGCGCGCCGCCAGGTGGCTGTCTCGGCACATCTCGCTCACCGTGCGCAGCGGGCTCAGCGCGAGATGGCGACGCTGGCCCTCGCGGTAGAGCTCCTCGACCGTGAAGCGCGCAGTGTGTTCGCGGATGAAAATGTCCAGCAGCTCGCGGTAGGGCTGGCGCAGCAACGAGGACCCCTCGAACATCGGGTCGAGGATCTCCTCGTTGCCCGTGGTCTCGTTCACCCAGCGTGCCAGCCCCTTCCAGTGCAGCGGGCGATTGACCATGAGATAGATCTCGCCATCGCTGCACGGGTACGTGCCCGAGGGCACCGAGGAGAAGGTGCCAGTGCCGAAGCGCTTCGGGACGATGCCGTCGTCGAGCCACTTGCCCGCACCGCAGATGCTGGTGACCGCGAGCACGGCTTCCTGCATCGAGATGTCGACGTGCTGCCCGCCACCGGTGAGCGCGGCGTGGCGCAGCGCGATCAGGCTGCCCGCCGCGGCCAGGGTCGAGGCCGAGACACAGGCCTGCGAACCGGCCAGCGTCACGGGCGGGTCCGCGGGATCGCCCGTCACGACCATGGCGCCGCCCATCGCCATCGCGACGATGTCCGCCGCGGGAAAGTCCCGGTGCGGACCGCTCTGGCCAAAGCCCGTGATCGAGGTCAGCACCAGCGCCGGATTCGCCTCGCGCAGGCGCTCGTACCCCAGGCCCAGCGCGGCGAGCCGTCCCGGGGGCAGCGACTCGATCAGCACATCGGTGCCGCGCGCCAGCGCCAGCAGGGTGTCGCGCCCCGCCGCCGTGTCGAGCGCCAGCGTGATGCCCTTCTTGCCCGCGTTCATGTAGGAATGCAGAAAACCGCCGCCGGCATCGCGCACCGGATCGCCGCCGGGCGGCTCCACCAGTATGACCTCGGCGCCGAGGTCGGCGAGCAGCCTGCCGCAGTAGGCGCCGGCGACGCCGGCGAGCTCGATCACGCGCCGCCCGGCGAGCGCATGCCGTGCCACGCGGCTCATTCGTGCGGGCGATAGTCGCTGAGCTTGCTGCCGGTCCAGCTCTTGAACGCGCGCCGGAAATTGCTGACGCTGTTGTAGCCGAGCAGGAAACCGATCTCCTTCGGCGTGAGCGCGGTGTGCTGCAGGTACTGCAGCGCGAGATCGCGGCGCGTGTCGTCGAGTATCTGCTGGTAGGTGATCTCTTCCTTTTCGAGCCGCCGGCGCAGCGTGCGCGAACCCATGCGCAGGCGCGAGGCCATCTGCTCCACGGTGGGAAACTCGCCGGGTTTCTCTACCAGCGCATTGCGGATCCGGTTGGCGAGGTTGTCGCCCTCGGCGATCTGGCTGGCGTGCAGCTGGCACTGCTGCTCGCAGAGCTTGAAGACCTCCGAATTCGCCAGGCTGATCGGGTCGTTCAGGTGCTGGATGTCGAAGTACACCAGCGTGCGCGGCTGCTCGAAGTACATCGGACAGTTGAAATGGCGCTGGTAGGCCGTGATGTCGGCCGGTTGCGGGTACGCCAGGCGCAGCTCGCGGATCGGAAAGGGCCGGTTGCTGATGCTCGAGCCGAGGCTGATGGTCTGGCTCACGAATTCCTCGACGGCGAAAGGTAGCAGGTTTCCGAGCGGAAACATCTCGCGAATCTCGGAAAACCACTTGCCGTCCCGGATCTCGTTGCTGGTGGTGATCACGCGCTCGTTCAGCGTCGTGTACTTCAGGAAGAGCTTGCGCGACTGCTCGAGCGTCGAGGCGGTGAGCGCCGCGTAGCCCAGCACCCCGAGATCGCTCACCTTGAACTCCGCGCCCATCGCGATGCCCAGGCGCGGATCATTCGTGAGGCGCAGCATGTTGCCGACGATCTTGCGGAAATCGTTCGGCTCGAGCTGGAAATCGACGTCGCCAACCCGCGCGGCATCCAGCCCGGTGCCCGCGAGCACCTGCTCGCTGCTGAAGCCGCGGGCAGCCATCCTGGCGAGGTAGAACGCGATGCGGTTACCGACGTGAAGCTTGCTCGTTGTCATCCTGGGAACAGGTCAGCGGTGGAAGCAGGCCCGCCACGGGCTCTTCGTCATGGGCGCAAAGGATGCCAGCATCGGGCATCAAGTCAACCCGCATCGAGCGCTTCCACCCGGGGCCACCGCGCGCCCGGGCACCTCAATCGGAGGACGGCAGCGGCTTCGCTTCCTTGAGCACCAGGCTCTCGCCGTCCGCCGCCAGCGATCCATCGCCCGGTTTCACGCACAGGAGCTCCAGGTTGCCCGCGGCATTCACGTAACGCTTGCCGAGCAGGCTACCCCCGGCGCTGCCCGGGGCGGGCACTGCGCCGGCCGGCGGTGTTTCCGCGCTGGGTATCATGGGTGCGCCGCCGCATGTCAGCGCCACGTCGGCCGCTGGCGCGACGATCACCATCACTTCCGTCTTGCACACGGCGCTGCGCATCCGCGTGCCGGCCTTCAATATCGCCATATGTTCACCTCGTGCATCTTTCCAGGTAATGCGCCAGTTGCGTTTCCCGCGGTTCCAGCCCGCGCCCCAGACGGCCCGGGAATCGACGCGGTACGGGCCGGATCCGCCCGGCCCGGGCAGGCCGTCAGCTGCGCTTCACCGGATCGATGCCGGTGAGGCGGGCAAGGTTCAGACCGAGTATCTTGGCCTTGTCCTCGCGCGTGGGCTGGGCATAACCCCAGTTCTTCTGCAGTTCCTCGGGCATCTCGAGGTTGCGGATGTAGTCCACCACGCGCCGGGTATCGTCGAAGGGCAGATCGAGGCCGAGCACGATCTTGTCCGCCGGCATCCACTGCATGGCGGTGCCGATGGCATGGTAACCGCGATAGGGCGCCCGCTGGTACCAGCCGATGATCCCCGACAGGCTCATGTAGAGATTCACGTGCTTGCCGCACAGCCCGATCAGCGCCTCCGTGTCGGGCCATCCGGCGTGGTAGGCGATCACCTTCAGGTCCGGAAAGGCCAGCATCACGTCGTCGAGCTGCCGCACCTCGCAGTGCGACCCCGGCTGGGGCACCACGTAGGAATTGCCGGTGTGCACGGTGAGCGGCACACCGAGCTCCTCGGCCTTGGCGTAGAAAGGCCACAGGCGCCGGTCGTTGATCGGACCGGCGTCCTCGGGCTGGTACATCTTGCAGAGCTTGGCTCCGCGCTCCTTGACCAGGTACTCGAGTTCCCAGATCGCGTGCTCCAGTCCGCGACGGATCACCGGACCGCAATTGGCCTCCAGGAACATCCGCCCCGGGTAGGGTTCGATCTGCTGCAGCATGAAGCCGTTGGTGGACATCGAGGCCGAGCCGCCGCTGATGTCCATCATCGGCTCACGCAGGCAGAAGCAGACATCGACGCGCGCCTCGTCCATGTAGCCGATCAGCGCCTCGGCCAGCGGGTGCGGCCACTCGCTCGCGAGATCACGGCCCGCCCACGCGCGCAGGACCCCGTCCACGCTGTCGTTCCAGCGCTTCATCGCGGGGTAGTACGCAATCTCCGACATCGTCTGCGGATTCATGAAGTGGCACTCTGTGAGTGCGACGAACAGGTCTTCGTTGGCCATGGTCACGTTCCTCGGATGATGGTTTTGGCGGACCGCGTCACCAGACGCCGGTTGCACACAACATACCACCGTGCGCGACAGCCGTTCACCGCCTTGTCCGGATATGAGATGCCGTCGTCCGGATTTGATCCGCTGCCGCAGGGCATCACCCTCGGGACGCCGATTAGACTGTGTCCGTGCAGCGCAAATGCAGGAGGAAGCGACCATGAGCGTGGTACTGTGCAGCTGGGGAGAGGCGATCGAGGGGGGAACCGAGGAGACCCTGTCGCTGGCAGGGCGTCTGAGTCGTGAAAACGGGTCGGGGCTCGACTGGCTGGTGATAGGCGACGTGGCCGGCGACGTGGCCGGCATGGCGGCGAGGCACGGTGTTGCCCACATCGACCGCGTGGGCGCGGCCGCACCGGGGCCGGACACGCTGGTTGCCCTGATCGTGGCGTATTGCGCGCAACACGGCCCGACGGTCATCCTGTTCAACCAGACGCTGGCGGCGCGCCTCGTGGCGCCGCGGGTTGCCGCGCGTCTCGGCGTGCCGGTGGTCATGAACGCCTTCTACATCGAGTCCCAGGGTTCTGAGCTCGAGGTGCGCGCGACCGCCTACGGCGGGGACACGCACGCGGTGTACCGCCTCCCGGCGCCCGTCAATGTCGTGTCCGTAGTCAGCACCACGCTGCGCGTGGAACCGGCGCCGGAACCGGGCGTCCCCGTCACGCGCGAGATGGCGCTGGACGCAGGCAGCGTCACGGAACGCTGGACCGTGATCTCGGCGGCCCGCTCCGAGGGGCCGCGCCTCGAGGATGCCGACATCATCGTCTCGGGCGGGCGCGGACTCGGCAGCGCCGCGAACTACCAGCTGGTGCGCGACTTCGCCGAGCTGATAGGCGGCATGCACGGTGCCTCGCGCGCCATCGTCGACGACGGCTGGGTCGATTCCTCGCGCCAGGTGGGACTCACGGGCAAGATCACGCGCCCGGGTCTCTACGTCGCCGTCGGGATCTCGGGGGCGAGCCAGCACATGGCGGGCTGCTCCGCCGCGAAGACCATCGTCGCGATCAACAAGGACCGCGACGCATCCATATTCCGTTATGCACGCTATGGCATCGTGGGCGACTGCCTGGAAGTGGTACCGGAACTCATCAAGGCGGCGCAAGCCGGCAATCACTGAGGGAGGCTGCACATGAGCGAAGACAGACAACCCTGCGTTCCCGGGCTGTTCGACGAGACCGGCGGTGCGGCGCGCCTGCACGGTTCGCGCTGCGCGAGTTGCAGCACGCCGTACTTCCCGCGTTCCGCGGAATGCCACAATCCCGATTGCGGCGAATCGCGCATGCAGGATTGCAGCTTTTCGGGCAACGGCGTGCTGTGGAGCTTTTCGGTGGCGGATTTTCCGCCGCCACCGCCGCACCGTTACGACAAGCCCTTCGTGCCCTACGCCATAGGCGTGGTCGATCTCGACTGCGGCCTGCGCGTGGTCGGCCAGATGGTCGACGCCCCGAGCGCGCTGCGCGTGGGCGCCGCGGTGGAGCTCGTGATCAGCGATCTGTACCACGAGGACGGCAAGGCGTTCACGTCGTGGAAATTCAGGCAACTCGCCGCGGCTGCGGCAGGGAGTGAGTGACATGCAGGAAGTAGCCGTTCTGGGTGTCGGTCTGCACCGCTTCGGCAAGACCGGCGATGACATCGTGGGCAACAAGTCGGTAACCGCGCTGTGCCGGCACGCCATCGACGCGGCGCTGGCCGACGCGGGCGTGCCGTGGAAGCAGATCCAGGCCGTCTGCGCCGCCAGTTCACGCTTCTCGGGCGGCAAGGGCTGGGGCCTGAACGGCAACGACGTGGTGGAGGAACTGGGTTCCACGGGGATACCGGTCTACAACATGTCGGCCGGCTGCGCCGCGGGCGGCAACGCATTCAACGTCGGCTACTCGATGGTCGCCGGCGGCGTCTACGACATGGTGCTCGTGGTCGGAGGCGAGGTGATGCCCAAGGGCATGATCCAGACCTCGGGCGTCGAGGAGGCGACGGACCCGGAGTTCCTGCGCCAGCGCTGTGTCGGCATGCCCGGCCCCTCGTTCTGGGCCACGCTCGCGCGCAGGCGCATGCACGACTTCGGCACCACGGAAGAGCAATTCGCGAAGGTGGCGGTGAAGGCGCGCAAGTGCTCCGTGCACAATCCCTACGCGCGCTTCCAGAAGGAGATCGGCCTGGACGAAGTGCTCGCCTCTCCCTACGTCAGCAATCCGCTGCGCCTGTTCGAGATATGCCCGGTGTCCAACGGCGCCGCGGCCGTGGTGATCTGCTCGGCGGCGAAGGCGCGCCAGTTCACCTCGCAGCCGGTGCTCGTCGCATCGAGCACAGTGGCGACGATGCACTTCAGCGATGCGCTGCCGCGCGGGCTCGCCGGCCCGGTGCCCGGCGGCCCCAGCTTCCACACCGAATCGCTCGCCGCGGTGAAGCGCGCGTTCGAGATGGCTGGCATCGGTCCGCAGGACGTGAGCCTCACGGAATTGCAGGACAACACCTGCTATTACGAGTTCGCGTACCCCGAGGAATGGGGACTGTGCAAGCCGGGTGAAGCCGAGCACCTGCTGGAGTCCGGGCAGACCGCGCCGACCGGTCGCATGCCGATCAACCCGTCGGGCGGTTTCGTGTCCTTCGGCGAGGCCACTACGGCAATGGGCGTGTTCCAGATCGTCGAACTGACCTGGCAGCTGCGCGGCCAGTCGGGCGGCCGCCAGGTGCCCGGCGCGCGCGTCGGCCTGGCGCAGACCAACGGACTGGGCGGCAACGCAACGGCGGCCATCCTGAAGAAATAGTCCGCGGCGCAGCGGGTATACTCAGCAAGAATCGAGTCGAGCACGCGATGCCTGAAATATCCGCTCCCAGCTATTTTGTCCTCGGCCTGATCCTGGTCGCGGCCCTCGCCAGCCTGTCCAGGGGCCTGCTCGCGCACTGGAAGCGCATTGCGCGCGGCAGGCCCTTCTTCGGCCCGGTCATCGACCGGGACAGCGTGCTCGCCAGGACCAACTGGCGCACGTTCATCGCGCGCGGCGTGTTCACTTCGCGCCTGTGGCAGCGGCGCTGGTCCGGGATCGCGCACGGGATGCTGTTCTTCGGCGCGCTGGTGCTGATATTCGGCCACGCCGTGTTCGCGCTCAGTTTCGTCGGCGTGCCGGTGTACGCGGGATGGTTCGGCTTCCTGGTGATGGAGCTGGGACGCGAGATCGCCGGGATCATGGTGTTCCTCGGGGTGCTGTTCTTCCTGCTGCGCCGGTTCGCGCCGCCGGAGCGGCTCGTGGCGGGACGCACGCGACCCGGATTCGAGCGCATGGAGGCGCTGATACTGCTCACCGTGATCGCGGGATTCTCCTCCGAGAGCTTCCGCCTCGCGCTCGCGCCCGGCGGCGGCGGCGAATTCCTGGGCACCGCGATCGGTGCGTTTCTCGGGCAGCACCTGCACCCCGACGCCACGCTGCTCGGCTTCAAGGTGCTGTGGTGGCTGCACGGCCTGCTCGGAGCCTCGTTCATCGCGCTGATCGCCTACACACCGATGTCGCACATGCTGCTCGGCCCGACGAACTCGGCGCTGGCGAGCCCTCGGCCCGGGATCAACCTCGCACCAGTCGACTTCGATGCCGAGCAGGACGCCGCGGGCAACCCGGTGGTTTTCGGCGCCGCGAGGCTTGCCGACCTGACGCAGAAGAACCTGCTCGACGTGTCGGCGTGCCTGTGGTGCGGGCGCTGCCACGAAGTGTGTCCCGCTGCCCAGACCGGCAAGGACCTCTCGCCCAAGAAGGTCATGGCGACCTGTGCCGAGTACCTGGCGGAGGGTCGCTTCGACGACACCTCGCTGATCGAGGTGCTCGGTCGCGAGGCGATCTTCAACTGCACCACCTGCGCCGCCTGCGTCGAGGTGTGTCCGGTCAGCAACAATCCCGCGGAAGTGATCCTCGAGTTCCGCCGCCATCACGTGATGGAACTGTCCGACATGCCGGACACCATGGCCGCGGCGAACCGCAACCTGGAATCGCGCGGACACCCCTTCGTGGGCACCGCGGCGAACCCCGACGACTGGCGCAGCGGGCTGGACGTGCCGATATTCGCGCCCGGCACCACGGAATACCTGTTGTGGATCGGCTGTTCGGTGCGCTACGAGCCGCGCGCGCAGGAAACCGCGCGCGCGATGGTGCGCATCCTCGAGGCGGCGGGCCTGTCCTGGGGAATTCTCGGGGAATCGCGCTGCACCGGCGACCCGGCGAAGATGATGGGCAACGAGATGCAGTTCGTCGAGATCGCCCAGGAGAACATCGGGGACTTCAAGGCGCTGAAGGTGCAGAAGGTGATCACCCTGTGCGCGCATTGCTTCAACAGCTTCGACCGCTACTACCCCGAACTCGGCGCCGACTGGAAGACGATCCCGCACTCGGTGCTGATCGACGAGCTGATCGCCGACGGCCGGCTGCAGATCGCGCAGCGCAGCGAGGAGAAGATCACCTTTCACGATCCATGCTACCTGGCGCGACACAACGGCATCGTCGACGAGACGCGTCGCGTGCTCTCCGCCGTGGGCCAGCTGATCGAGATGCCCCGCAACCGCGAGCAGGGCTTCTGTTGCGGGGCGGGGGGCGGCAATTACTGGGGTGGCCAGGGCGGCACCGCGCGCATCAGCGATGTGCGCATCCAGGAAGCGCTGGACACGGGCGCCGACAAGGTCGCGACCTCGTGCTCCTTCTGCACGCTGATGCTCACCGCGAGCGCGGGAAAGCACAGTGAGACGCGCAAGGTGTTCGACGTCGCCGAGCTGGTCGCGGAGCGCATCCGCATCGTCGGGAGTTGATTCGCCCCTGGCCGCCGGCCGCCCCTGGGGCGGACCGGCAACGAGGGGGTGGGTGTGGCAGCCGGGCGGCGCTCAGGCGCGCCCGAACAGTCGACGGAAAAAGCCGCGGATCGCCTCCCAGATCACGTTCCACACCACGGCGAGCACGTTGATCGATTCCTCCTTGGCGATCGCGGGCCGCGCCGCGGGCTCGGCCTGCACGGCACCCGGCACCGTGGTCGTGGCAGCCGCGGCAGCCTCCGTGCCCTCCCCGGTCGGCACCGATTCGAGCGAACTCTTCACGTTGGTGACGAACTTCTGGATGACCTGTTTCGAAACACCCTCGATCATCCCGCGTCCGACCTGCACGATGCGCCCGGTCAGATCGGTGCTGGACTCGCAGCGCACCTCGGTATTGCCGTCTGCGAGCGACAGCAGGCTGGCGGATATGGTGCCGCTGACGGTACCGCCGCCCTTTTCCTTCGCCTCGGCCAGCAGGGTCAGCTCGCGCGTGCTGTCATCGAGCTTGATGAAGGTCATCGTGCCGTCGTAGCTCGCCGTGATGGCGCCCACTTTCAGCTTCACGGTACCGACGAAGCTCCTGTCGTCGATCATCCTCGCCAGGGACGCACCCGGCATGCAACCCGCGAGATTCTCGGGGCTCTTCATGAAACTCCACACCCGGTCGATCGGCGCGCAAACCTGGAACGTTTCCCTGATCTCGATAGCCATGTCTCTTCCTCTTCAGCTGGATGCATCCTCAACAAAAGGAGTCGCACATGCAACCATGGTAGCCGCCGTCGCCGTCGAATTCCCCGCGTCGCGAAATCCGAACCGGCCGAATCGGTATCACAACGGGACATCCCGCCCGCCCGCGCGCGCAACGAGGCCGGTACTGTGATTTACTGCAACGCAGGCCTTTCGCGGGGATTGCGGACATGAGCGACCACGACAACCACGCGCCCCGGCAGTGAGACGGCCGGCAGCCCGAGATCCATTCCCATGGCCAAACGACCAATCACGCGCCGGTCTTCCGCCCTCGGGTCCCTCGAGAGGGACCTGGCGCGTGCCGACAGCTACGAGCACTGGCACCGGCTCGCGAAGGAGCACGACCGGCTCACTGGCGCCGATGCGTGGCGCAGGGACGAGCAGACCAGGCTCTACGACCACGCCAACATCAAGACCCGGCTGCAGCGCCTGCGCAGCCTGCGCAGGACGGCGGATGACCATGGCCTGCTGTTCGTGCTCAACGAGGGCGTGCACGGCAACATGGAAGGCATGGGCAAGGCGCAGTTGTACAAGCGCGCCATGTGCGGCACCAAGAAGCTGATCGAGGAGTACATCGACGAGATCAGCGAATCCCTGGAACACCTGGCTCCGCGCGAGCTGGAGGGTATTCCGTGGGCCGAGCGCATCGAGTTCTTCCAGCGCGCCAGCCACTGTTACGGTCGCTCGGCCCTGATGCTGAGCGGCGGTGGCACCCTGGGATACTTCCACCTGGGAGTCCTCAAGGCGCTGATCGAGCGGGGCCTGTGCCCGACGGTGATCTCCGGAGCCAGCGCCGGGGCATTCGTGGCGGCCGTCGTCGGGACCCGAACCGACGCGGAGTTTCTTGCGCTGTTCGAGGACAACCATCTCGCGCGCGCGCTGACCGCGAACCCGGACAAGCTCAAGATAGGTTTCGGCAGGATAAGCAGCGCGGACATGCTGGCCATCAAGCGCGAGATGGGAAGGCTGATTCCGGACATGACCTTCCTCGAGGCGTATCGCAAGACGGGGCGCAGCATCAACATCACCGTCTCGCCCGCCGAACCGCGGCAGACCTCGCGCCTGCTCAATCACATCGCCTCGCCGAACGTGACCGTGCTGTCAGCCGTGCTGGCCAGCTCGGCGCTGCCGGGCGTCTTCGCTCCGGTGCAGCTGGAGGCGCGCAATGCACGTGGCGAGATCACGCCCTACCTGCCATCGCGACGCTGGATCGACGGCTCGTTCTCGCAGGATCTGCCGGCCAAGCGCCTCGGCAGGATGTACGGCATCAATCACTTCATCGTCAGCCAGGTCATGCCCGGGCTGGGTCGCGAGCCCGACTCGCGACCGGGCATGCGCCAGATCGCCTCCGACGCCCTTATTGCGGCCACCAAGGAAGTCGTGCGCGGCAGCCTCGACTGGATACAGCGGCGCACCCGGGTCGGCCCCGGGCTGGGCACGGCGATGAATGCGATGAATGCCGTGATAGACCAGCAGTTCGTCGGCGACATCAACATCTTTCCCGGCTACGGAATGTCCAGCCTGGGCATGCTGCTCAAGATGCTCAGCGAGGAGGAAATGGCACTGCTCTTCAGGTCCGGGGAACGCGCAACCTGGCCGAAAATCCCGGCCATCGGCACGACCACCCGCATCGGCCGCACGCTGGACCATATCCTGCACGATTTCGAGATGAACGAGGCGCACTGGCTCAAGGCAGCGCACCGCGGTCACCACGCGCGTCCTCGCGGGGAACGCCAATGACCCGATCCCTCACCGCAACGCATTATCCTTGGCGCTGCAACCCAACCAACGGCCGTAGACCGGTCAACTGACGCAGGAGGCTCGAGATGGCAAGCACCAATCGTGAAAGCATGGAACGACCGGACTTCATGTCCGATGAAGACTGGGAGCAGATCAAGGCACAGACCGCCTCGCTGGAGCGCATCCGGGGCGATGCCAGGGCGGATGTGGAGCGCTACCTGGCCAATCCCGACGGCTGGTCCACCGGCGCCGGGTCGCCCTCGGGACTGCCGACGCTGTTGCTGACCTGCATCGGACGCAAATCGGGTGAAAAGCACACCACGCCACTGGTCTTCATGCAGAACGGCGAGGACATGATCGTGGTCGGCTCGCTGGCGGGTTATGACACGCATCCGGCGTGGTATCTCAATGTCAGCGCGAACCCGCAGTGCTGGGTGCAGCTCGATCGCAACAGGATGACCGCGGTCGCCCGTGACGCCTCGGACGAGGAGCGCGCGCAACTGTGGCCGAAACTGACGGCGGTATTCCCGGCCTGGGGCCATTTCCAGAAGCAGACCGATCGGCCCTTCGCGATCGTGATCCTCTCGCCGACCGGCCCGGCCTGATCGCCGCACATCCAGGAGCGCCACGCAACATGAGCAACGTCAATTTCGAACACCTGTTTTCACCATTGCAGGTCGGGCCCATGCGCGTGCCCAACCGCATCTGCGAGACCACCAATACCATCAATTCATCGATGACGCCGGGCCTCATCGACGAGCACTTCATCGCGCACCACGCCGCCAAGGCGCGCGGCGGTACCGGCTGGATCGGCAGCGAGACCTGGCTCCTCGACGTGCCCTTCCCGCCGGAAACGCCGGACGAGATCGGGCTCCCCGTGGGCTGCGCCGGGCACCAGGCGGCGTACCAGAATCCGGCCTTTGCCGAGAGCATGGCGCGCTTCTGCGCCGAGGTGCACCAGAGCGGCTCCGTCGTGGTCGTCCAGCTCACCCACCTCAATGCCGTGTGGGCGCCGTCGCCGGTGCCCGTGATCGGCGCGCAGGACTACACGCCGCACGTGATGGGCGAGGAAGAGATCGAGTATTGCCTCGACACCTATGCCAGGGCCGCGGCGGTCGCGCAGGAGGCGGGCGCCGACGCCATCGAGATCCACTGCGCCCACGAGACCCTCGGTTACAGCTTCCTGTCGCCGGTGACCAATCACCGCACCGACAAATGGGGGGGCGGTCCGGAGCAACGCACCCGCTTCGTGGTGGAAGCCCTGAAGCGCGTGCGCGCACGTGTCGGCGAGTCGATGGCGCTCGGCATACGCATCAACGGCCAGGAGTCCCGCCACGGCGGCTACGACAACCTGGAGATGCGCGAGATGCTCTACTGCATCGGCGAGACCGGGCTGCTGGATTTCGTGGACATCGATACCGGCCACTGCTGGGGCGCGCCGTCCTATGTGCCCTCCTCGTACCATCCGCACGCGGAGTTCCGCGAGTTCGGCAAGGCCGCGCGCGCCGACCTCGCGCTCATGGAGCGCAAGATCGCCGTCCTGTTCACCGGGCGCATCAATGACCCCGTGCTCGCCGAGGAACTGATCAAGAACGGCTATTGCGACCTCGTGGGCATGGTGCGCGCCGGTATCGCCGATCCCGAGTTCGCCAACAAGGCGCGCGAAGGCCGCCTGGGCGAGATACGCCGCTGCATCGGCTGCACGCGCTGCATCGACGAGGCGTCGGAGCCCGCGACCATGCCGTACACGCCGATGTGCTCCATCAATCCGGTCATCGGCAACGAGCTGCGCTGGGAGCAGCAGTACCGGCCGGCGGAAAAGCCCAAGCGTGTCGTGGTGGTCGGCGGCGGTATCGCCGGCTGCGAGGCCGCGCGCGTGGCGGCCATGCGCGGCCACCAGGTGATCCTGCTCGAACAGGGCAAGCGCCTCGGCGGACAATTGCTCATCGCGGCACGTGCACCGGGCCGGGACTCCTTCGAAGACCAGGCCTACTTCGAGGAAAACGAGATGGCGCGCCTGGGCGTCGACGTGCGCCTGCAGAGCGTTGCGGATATCGCCGCGATCAAGGCGCTCTCGCCGCAGGCCGTGGTCATCGCGACGGGCTCGGTCCCGCGCGTGCCCGACGACGTGCCCGGTATCGGCTTGCCGCACGTGGTCCAGGGGTGGGACGTCATGCTCGGCAAGGTGTCCACCGGCGACCGCGTTGCGGTGATCTCGCAGGAAGACTACTACCAGACGCCCACGGTGGCCGAATTCCTGGCCTCTCGCGGCAAGCAGGTGGAAGTCTTCCACAAGTCGGTGCACCTGGGCACCGAGATCGCCCGCTATTCGATCGGGATGGTGCTGAGCCGCATGGAGCAATGCGGCATCCAGGTGCATCCGAACCTGGTGCTGAAGCAACTGTGGCCGGACGGACTCGAGTTCGTCTCGTCCTGGGGCGGAAAGACCTATCGCAGGGAAGGCTTCGACAGCGTGGTCCTGGTGTACGGATCGACACCGCAGCATGAACTGTACGACCAGTTGAAGGCCGAAGGCTGCATCCCGCAGCTCTATCTCGCCGGCTCGGCGTGGCTTCCGCGTCGCCTGGCCGAGGCGACGCGGCATGGAGCCAGCATCGGGCTGGTGATCTGAGACGGTGATCGCGAGGAACCGCGGCGACGCGTGAAAGCGCCTAGGAGCACTTCGCGATCACCTGCCCGGCGTAGCGCTTGATGGCCTCCAGCTTCACGGCGAGCGGAGGCTGTTGCTGCATGATGGCGCCCACGCCCATCTCGGCCAGGATGCCGGGCACGCTCCACGGCGTGACCTGCAAATCGGTGACGCCCATCTCCTCCAGGCGACGGATATCGTCGATGGTGGTGGCGTCCGGGCAGTGCATCATGATGTCGAAGGGTTCGTGTTCGCGCCCGAACTCGCGGCGAAAGCCGTTGAGCTCGGCGATGAGCCCCTCTACCGCAGCAATGTCGTGGATCACGCTGACCCATCCGTCGCCGAGGCGCGCCGCACGACGCAACGCGGGTGTCGTGGTGCCGCCGACGTAGATCGGGATGCGCTTCGCCGGCACCGGCGCCATCGTGAGCCGGTCGAAGTCGAAGTGCTTGCCGTGGAACTCCTGCATGCCGCCCTGCATCAGCAGGCGGATGACCTGGATGGCCTCGTCCTGGCGGGCACCGCGAGTCTTCATGTCCACGCCGAGCCACCTGAACTCCTCCGGCATCCACGCGAGTCCTACACCCAGGGCCACGCGGTCGTTGGAGATCGCGGCGACCGAGAACAGGCTCTTGGCCTCCAGCAGGGGCTGGCGTATGGCCAGCCTGAGCACGGAGGGAAGAAAGCGGATGCGCCTGGTCACGACGGCCATGGCCGTTATCGCGACCCAGGGATCCAGCACCGGCATGTCGAGGGGCCAGAAACGCGTGCCGTCCGGCGTGTACGGATACGGAACAGAGATCTCTTCCGGGAAAAAGGGAGCGTCAGCCACCTGGATGCTGTCCCAGCCGCAATCGTCGGCCGTGCGCGCTATGTCGAGGTGCTGGTCGGGGTCGACCATGAACAGGTGAAAACCGAACCTCATGACTGGATTCCTCTCGTCTTCGCAGTTATCTCAGCAAACCCGAACGCGCAGCTTTCGTCAACGGCCACGGTTCACCGCGACGGTGCTACGGCAAGCTCATCCCCGGATCGCCGCGCGTGCATTGCGACACGCAAGGTGCATCGTGCCGAGCAGCACCAGGCCATAGACCAGCAAGACAACCAGCGCCGGCCATATCGAGGCAAACGCAAATGGCCACGCCAGTCCGATTGCCAGCGCCAGCCCCCCCAGTACGCGCAGCCAGCGTTCCGGGAAGAGCTGCCCCATGTGACGCAGCTTGCGACCGACCGGGACGCTCAGGCGGTAATCCAGCCACAGCAGGAATGGCACGATCTTGCCCAGCATGGCAGTGAAGATCGGCAGCAGCGCACCGCACAGGAACTGCCCGCCCAGCAGCACCGGGTCGAGCCAGGGCAACGCGTCGAGGCACGCGGCCAGCGCGCAGACCAGCAGCAGGTTCGTGCCGCCCCATGCCCACAGCCAGCGTGCCGGATCGGCACCGCGCTTGCTCGCCGCGAGCGAACGCAGCAGCTGCAGCACGAACAGCGATACCGGCAGCACCAGCAGGGGGAGCAGGGCCGGCCACGCGGCAATCAGGAGCAGGGTCAGTGCATGCAACGGCACCAGCAGGCGCGCCAGCGGCTGCGGCCACGCCGGTGTGACGAGAAACATCGGGACCACGGTCAGCGCCACGCTGGCCAGCAGCGGGAAGACCCAGCCCATGCTGGCCAACAGCACGTGAAGGCGCAGCACCTCGGGCAGCGGCAGCGCACTGGCGCGCGTCAGCACCAGCAACAGCACGATGCCCAGCACGGTGGTGAGCGCCAGTCCCGCCACGGCCCAGCGCAGGCCCGCGGTGCTGGCATCCACCGCCGGGCTGCGCCACAAGCGTGCGAACAGCCAGCCCGTGAACACGAGCAGCGTTGCGCCGAGCACGATTCCGGCGGCCTGCAGCAACGCGGGCCGGGTCCACCACAAGCCGGCCGCGAGCAGCGCTGTGCCGGCCTGCAGCGAACCCCACACCAGCCAGCCGGCCAGGGCCGGGCGACGCGCGCGCGCGCCGGCCAGCACGGCGCTGACCTGCATGAGCGCGCCGAGCATGATGTTGCCGGCGAAGCCGAGCATCAGCAGGTGCGTGATGGCCAGCGTCGCCGGGTGGTAACGGCTCGCCAGCACCTCTGTCGCATGCCCGGCCAACAGCACCACTGCGAGCAGCAACCACCATGGCGCCGTGCGAAAGAACCGCAGCGGAACCGCGACCGGCAGGCTGAAGTCAGGATTGATCATCGGGCGCGTTGCGCCTGATCGTCACGACGGCACGCCCGTCGGGCTGCGGCTCGCTCTCCCATGAGCAGGGCCGCCGCGCCAGGTGCTCGAACAGCGGGTAGGGCATGCGCGGCAGCAGGAACGCCTGACACGCGCCCGGCGCGGCCGCATCGAGCCAGTCGAGCACGCGATCCATGGGTTCCGGCGCCGCGAGCGCGCTCAGGTCAACACAGTGCGCCACGGACAGCACTCCGCGCGAGACTCACAACTCTTGCGCGAACTCCGGCACCGCGCGGTCGCACATGGGGTAGAGGATGTTCTCCTCTTTCATGTTGTGCTGCTGCAGCAGGATCAGCAGCGTTTCGCAACAGCCCGCGAAGTCCGCGGCATCCTGCGCGGCGATCGCCTCGTTCAGCCCCGCCATGAGCTCGCGCACCTCGCCATGTTCGATGCGCATCATCTGCGTGGGCCCGCCGCTCATCCCGGTGGCTTGCTCGAATGC
>JAGPES010000027.1 GCA_018057015.1 Pseudomonadales bacterium
ATCGCGGGCTTGATCCACATGAGAGGTGAGTCCGGAATTGCGAGGGGCCGCGAGTATAAACCATGAGTGAACACGAGGCCGGTGCGCCGGCAGCCGATGACGACACCACGCTGCGCTGCAACATCCGGTTCGCGGCCCTGGTGGTGGTGCTGTTGCCGGTGCTGGTCGGGCTCGGCGGCTGGCAGCTGTGGCGCTCCACGGAGAAGGCCGAGGTGCTCGCGCTGGTCGAGGCGCGCCGCAGCGCCGACCCCGTCGGGATCGCCGCGGCGCGCTTCGGGGATCCGGATGCGATCGACCGACTGCAGGTCGAACTGCACGGCCAGTACGAGCAGGGCAGGGATTTCCTGCTCGACAACCGCCTGTTCGAGCGTCGCGTCGGCTACGAGCTGATCAGCCTGTTTCGGGACGACAGCGGCACCGCGGTGCTGGTGAACCGCGGCTGGCTGCCCGCGATGCGCACGCGCGAGGAACTGCCGCCGATCGAGCCCGTCACCGGGCGGCTGAGCCTGCGCGGCGAAATCTACGTGCCGAAGGACCGGCGCCAGCTACAGCTCCACGCCAGCGCGGGCTGGCCGAAACTGGTGCAGGCGGTCGACCCGCCGCGGATGGGCTCGATCGCCGGCGTGCGCGTCTACCCCTGGCTGGTGCGCCTGCATCCGGGGCAAGCGGGCGTTACCGAGGCCGACTGGCCGGCAGTGAACATCCAGCCCGAAAGGCACGTGGCCTATGCGGTGCAGTGGTTCCTGATGGCCGTCGCGCTCGTTGCAGTATTCCTGTTGGGCGGCACCAATCTTGTCGCCTGGTCCAGACACCGACGCAAGCACGGAGGTCCCCGATGAACGACGCGGACAAGCTGCGCGCCAGCCGCATCAAGCTGGCATTGATGTTCCTGCTGCCGATCCTGGCGGTGGGGCTTGCCACGCTGGCCTTTTACTCGGGGCTTGGCGTGCCGAAGTCGACCTTCAACAAGGGCGAACTGGTGCAGCCGCCGCGCCAGATCGACGACATGGCGGTGCGCACCGCGGGCGGCGAGCCGTGGCGCTACGGCTCGCGCGACTGGAGCCTGCTGGTGGTCAACTCCGGCGCCTGCGCCGAGCGCTGTCGCGAACGTCTCTACCTGACGCGCCAGATCCGCATCGCGCTGGGGCGCGATGCCGACCGCGTCAGTCGCCTGCTGATCCAGCTCGATGCCGCGGGCGATGCCGATTTCGCGGCCTTCGTGAAGGAGCAGCATCCGAACCTCGAGTTGCTGCGCGCCGATGCCGGCGAACTGAGGGGGCTGCTCGGGCGGGCGGGCGATCCCGACCCCGTTGCCGAGCAGCCGATCTACATCGTCGACCAGCGCGGCTTCGTGATGATGCGCTACCTGGCACGCCACGCCGGCCACGACACCATCGCGGACATGCGCTTCCTGCTGAAGTATTCCAACGAAAAATCACCCTGACGCAGCCGGGACCCCGCCGTTTTGGATACAATGCGGCGCCACCCGCCGCACCAGAAGATCTCGCGGACCATGATGGACAGCACCGTTTCCCACAAGGCGCACTGGCGCGATTACCTCGAACTCTGCAAGCCCAACGTCGTCGCGCTGATGATGCTGACCGCATTGATCGGCATGTTCCTGGCGACGCCGGGCATGGTGCCGTGGCAGGTGCTGGTCTTCGGCAACCTCGGCATCGCGTTGTGCGCCGCGTCGGCCGCCGCGGTCAATCATCTCGTCGACCGGCGTATCGACGCCGTGATGGCGCGCACCCGCGCCCGTCCGATGGTGCGCGGCGCGGTCGACACGCAGCACGCTGTCGCGTTCGCGGCAGTGATGGGCGTCGCGGGCATGGCGATCCTGATCGTGCTGGTGAACCCGCTGACGGCGTGGCTGACACTGGCGTCCCTGGTCGGTTACGCGTTCATCTACACGTTCTGGCTCAAGCGCGCCACGCCGCAGAACATCGTGATCGGCGGGCTCGCCGGCGCCGCGCCGCCGCTGCTCGGCTGGACCGCGGTGACCAACGAGATCCACGGCTACGCGCTGCTGCTGGTGCTGATCATCTTCGCGTGGACGCCGCCGCATTTCTGGGCGCTGGCAATCCACCGCAAGGAGGAGTACGCGAAGGTCGAGGTCCCGATGCTGCCAGTCACCCACGGCGAGAAGCACACGGCACTGCACATCCTGCTGTACACGCTGATCCTGATCGCCGTCACCCTCCTGCCGTTCGCCACCGGCATGAGCGGTCCGCTGTACCTGCTGGGCGCAGTCGTGCTGGGGCTCGGCTTCCTGTACTGGGCGGTGCGGCTGATGAGCGGCAAGGATCCGCGCGTGCCGATGCAGACGTTCTGGTACTCGATCATCTACCTGATGGCGCTGTTCCTGGTGATGCTGCTCGACCACTACGCCTTCCCGCGTCCGCTGGCGCTGATCGTTTCTCCCTGAGGTGCCCTTCCGTGACCACGTCCGAGGCGCGCAGGCGCAACGTCCGATTGACCGTGTTCGCGCTGCTGGGCGTGATCATGCTGATCGTCGGCATGTTCGTGCGGCAGTTCGTCAGTCCCGATCGCCTGGACCCGGAATGGCTGAGGGTCCACGGCGCCGTGCTGTTCGACCCGCCGCGCAGCTTCGAGCCGCCGCGGCTGCTCGACCAGGACGCCCAGGCCTTCGACGGCACCGCCTTCCAGGGCAACTGGAGCGTGCTGTTCTTCGGCTTCACGCACTGTCCCGACGTGTGCCCGACCACGCTTGCGCTGTTGCGCGACATCGCCGCCGAGTTGCCGGGCGGCAAGTTCCCGGTGCGCTTCTACCTGGTGTCGGTGGATCCGGCGCGCGACACGCCCGCGGTGCTCAAGCCCTATATCGCCCATTTCAGCCCCGGGTTCCGCGCGCTGACCGGTGAATTCCTCGATGTGCACCGCTTCGCGACGCAGCTGAACATCCCGTTTCGCAAGAGCGTGGAAGAGGGCGGGAACTACAGCATCGATCATTCCGCCAACCTGGCGCTGATCAATCCGCAGGGGCACTTCGCGGGTTTCCTGATGCCGCCGTTCGACAAGGAGCGCGTGCTGCAGGTGCTCGAGGTGCTGGGCCGGCGCGACCACTGAGGATCGCGCGCGTCCTCAGCGCCGCAGCGCCAGCGCGTGTGCCAGCGCGAACAGCACGCAGGCGGCCGCCGCTACCGAGGGACCGGCCGGGGTGTCGAATGCATAGGACGACCACAGCCCGGCCGCGACCGACACGCAGCCGATCACGGCGCCGCCGGCCGCCATCTGTTCCGGTGAACGCGCGAAGGCGCGCGCCGCCGCGGGCGGAATGATCATCAGCGCGGTGACCAGCAGCACGCCGACCACCTTCATCGCCACGCCGATCAGCGCCGCGATCACCAGCATCTGCAGCAGGCGCAGGCGGTCGACGTCCACGCCCTCGATGCGCGCCAGCTCCTCGTCGACGGCCATCGCGAGCCAGGGTCGCCAGCACAGCACGGTGATGAGTGCCACCAGGAAGCCCACACCGTAGATCAGCTGGATGTCGGCCGGACCCACCGCGAGCAGGTCGCCGAACAGGTAGCTCTCGAAGCTGGCGCGCCGCGGTGACAGTATCGCTACCGCAATGATGCCGAGCGCCAGCGAGCCGTGGGCGATCACCGCGAGCAGGGTGTCGGAGGCGAGCAGCCGGCTGCCCTGCAGGCGCGCGAAACCACCGGCCAGCAGCAGGCACGTCACGAGGGCCGCCAGCGTCAGGTCGATGCCGAGGAACAGGCCGAGGGCGATGCCGAGCAGTGCACCGTGCGCCAGCGTGTCGCCGAAGAAGGCCATGCGCCGCCACACCAGGAAGCTGCCCAAGGCCCCCGCGATCAGCGCCACGCCGATGCCGGCGGCCATCGCGCGCAGCAGAAAATCATCCATGCGGCGGCTGCTCCACGATGTGACCGCGCCGGTCGTGCGCATGATCGTGGTGGTGCGTGTACACCGCGATCGCGTCGACCGCCTGTTTGCCGAACAGTTGCAGGAACTCAGGGTGAGCGCTCACTACCTCCGGTTTGCCTGCGCAGCAGACATGCTTGTTGAGACATAGCACCGTGTCGGTGGCCGCCATCACGAGGTGCAGGTCGTGGGAGATCATCAGCACCGCGCAGTGGTGGCGCCGGCGTATCTCGTTGATCAGGCCGTAGAGCTCGGCCTGTCCGTTGACGTCCACACCTTGCACCGGCTCGTCGAGCACCAGCAGCTGCGGCGTGCGCAGCAGCGCGCGCGCCAGCAGCACGCGCTGGAACTCTCCCCCCGAGACGCCGGCCAGCGGGGTGCGCAACAGCTCGCGGATGCCCACCTCATCGGTCACTGCCTCGAGCGCATCGGGCCTGCGCTGCGTCAGGCGCAGGAAGCGGCCCACGTCAAGCGGCATGCTGGGGTCGATCACGAGGCGCTGCGGCATGTAGCCGATGCGCAACCCGGGCTTGCGCCATACGCTGCCCGCGCTGGGCGCGAGCAGTCCCGTCAGGATGCGCAGCAGCGAGGTCTTGCCGGCGCCGTTGGGCCCGATCACGGTGAGGATCTCGCCCTCGTGCAGCCTGAGCGACACGTGATCGAGGATGGTTTCGCTGCCGATGCGCCACGCGATGTCGCGCGCCTCAAGGATGTGCTCCGCGCTCATGCCCGCTCCCTGCCGGCGCAACCCGGACACAGGCCGATCACCTCCAGCGCCATCGATTCGACCGTGAAACCCACCTCGTCGCCGTAAGCTGCCACCGCCGCTCGGATGGCCGGCCGGGCCGATTCCAGCGTGGCGCCGCAGCCGCGGCATATATAAAGCTGGTGGTCGTGCGGTTCGGCGCCGATCTGGCAGCCGACGTAGGCGTTCAGGGATTCGACGCGGTGCACGAAGCCCTGTTCGCGCAGGAACTCGAGCGCGCGATAGACGGTGGGCGGACCCGGCAGCCGGCGCGAGCCCGCACGCGCGCCGAGCATTTCCAGCAGGGCATAGGCCCCGATCGGACGGTGACTCTGCCACACCAGCCGCAGCACCTCCTCGCGCAGCTGCGTCAGGCGGGCGCCGCGCTCACGGCAGGCCTCGCGCGCCTGGCTCAGCGCCTGCTGCACGCAGCGGCGGTGATCGTGCGTCGCGAAGGCGATCGTCGCGCGCGGCTCGTCGGAGGTCGCCAGCTGCTTGCCCATGGCGTTATATTATAACTTTACGAATCCGGATACAGGGACAATGGCGATACCGGGCGGCGTGCGTTGCGCGCTGGTGCTGCTGGTGCTGCTGGGCGCGAGCCTTGCGGCGCGTGCGCAGGGTGAGCAGCGTGTGCCGCCGCTGGTCGTGAGCAGCATCCGGCCGCTGCACCTGATGCTGCGCGCGCTCACCGGCGACAGCGTGGAGGCGCGCGTGCTGCTGGAGGCGGGGGTGTCGCCGCACGACTTCGTGCTGCGGCCTTCGCAGCTGCGGCTGCTGAGTGCGGCACGGCAGGTTTTCTGGTTCGATGCGACGCTGGAGCACCCGTTGCCCGCGGTGTTCGCGCGCCTGCCGGCGCCGCGCCGTGACACCGCGCTGCTGCCGCTCATCGCGCCGCCAGCGCGTGGTGACGGCTACGTGGATCCCCACGTCTGGCTGGATCCACGCCTCGCCGCGGTCACCGCCGTCGCCATGGCGCGCGTGCTCGAGGAGCGCGGCCTGGTGAGCGCGGCCGTGATCACGCCGCGGCTGCAGGCGTTCCAGGACGAGATGGCGCGCGTCGAGGAGGACATCGCCGCGCAGTTTCGCGGGCTCGAGGCCGTGCCCTTTGTCGCGATGCACGACGGTTACGCCTACTTCGTGCAGCGCTTCGGGCTGAGGCAGGCCGCGGTGCTGGCGCTCGACGCCGAGCAGCAGGTCGGTGCGCGCGCACTGTCGCGCATGCGCCGCGAGATGCAGGACAGCGGGGCGGTCTGCCTGCTGCGCGAACGCTCGGGCGACAATGCGCGCCTGGCGCAGATGATCATCGAGGGCAGGGCGATGCGCGTGGCCGAGCTCGACTCGCTGGCGAGCGACGCGCCGGACGACGCGGGTGGCTATGCGCTTTTCCTGGAGGACTTCGCGCGCGCCGTGGCCGTGTGCCTGCGCGGGCCGGCTTCCTGAGCATTGATGCGGGTATTCACCATGAGCGACGCCACCGCAGCGAGCCCCGGCCTGATCCTGGTCGACGGCTCTTCTTATCTATACCGCGCCTTCCACGCGTTGCCGCCACTCTCGACCGCCTCCGGTCGGCCGACCGGCGCGGTGCGCGGGGTGGTCGCGATGCTGCGCAAGCTGCGCAAGGACTTCCCGGGTGCGCCGGTCGTCGTCGTGTTCGATGCCAAGGGCAAGACCTTCCGCGACGAGATCTTCGCCGGGTACAAGGCGCACCGCCCGCCGATGCCCGACGAGTTGCGCGCGCAGGTCGAGCCGCTGCACGAGATCGTGCGTGCGATGGGCCTGCCGCTGTTGTGCGTGCCCGGGGTGGAGGCCGACGACGTGATCGGCACGCTGGCCGCGCAGGCCAGCGCGCGCGACGTTCCGGTGCTGATCTCCACCGGCGACAAGGACCTCGCGCAGCTGGTCACCGCGCAGGTGACACTGATCAACACGATGAACGACACGCGTCTCGACGTGGACGGCGTGCGCAGCAAGTTCGGCATCGCGCCGGAGCAGGTCGTGGACCTGCTGGCGCTGATGGGCGACAAGGTCGACAACATTCCCGGCGTTCCGGGCGTGGGCGAGAAGACCGCGCTGGCGCTGCTGCAGCACCTCGGCAGCCTGGAGGCGATCTACGCCAACCTCGAGGCCGTGGCCGGGCTGCCGGTGCGCGGCGCGAAGGCGCTGGGCGACAAGCTCGCCGCCGAGCGCGACAAGGCCATGCTGTCGCGCGAGCTGGCGACCATCCGCACCGACCTCGAGCTGGAGCTCGACTGGCAGGCGCTGCACAACGATGCGCCGGATCGCGAGGCGCTGCTGCAGTGGTTCCGCGAACTGGAATTCAACACCTGGCGCGACGAGCTGCTGGCGGCGGGCGGCGAGGACGCCGGCATTGCGGCGCCTGCCACGGCACCAGCCGCGCTCGAAGCCGACTACGAGACCGTGCTCGACCGCGAGGCGCTCGGGCGCTGGGTCGGGCGGCTCGCGGCGAGCGAGTTGATTGCTGTCGACACCGAGACCACCAGCCTCGACTACATGGCGGCACGCGTCGTCGGCGTGTCGGTGGCCGCCGAGCCCGGCGTGGCGGCCTATATCCCCTTCGGCCACGACTACCTCGGCGCGCCCGAGCAGCTCGGCGAGGCCGAGGTGCTGCAAGCGCTGCGGCCGCTGCTGGAGGCGAAGCGGCCGCGCAAGATCGGGCAGAACCTGAAATACGACCTGAGCGTGCTGGCGAACCACGGCATCACGCTCGACGGCATCGCCTTCGACACCATGCTCGAGTCCTACGTGCTCGACTCGGTGGGCTCGCGCCACGACATGGACACGCTGGCGCTGCGCCACCTCGACTATCACACCATCAAGTTCGAGGACCTCGCGGGCAAGGGCGCCAGGCAGATCACTTTCAACCAGGTGAAGGTCGAGGACGCCGGCCGCTACGCCGCCGAGGACGCCGACATCACGCTGCGGCTGCACCGCGCGCTGTGGCCGCAGCTCGAGGCCTGCGCGCCGCTGCGCCGCGTGTTCGAGCAGATCGAGATGCCACTGGTGCCGGTGCTGTCGCGCCTAGAGCGCACCGGCGCGCTGGTCGATGCGACGCTGCTGCACGTGCAGAGCCGCGAGCTCGGCGAGAAGCTGCGCGAGATCGAGGCACGCGCCCACGACCTGGCCGGGCAGCCCTTCAACCTCGGCTCGCCGAAGCAGTTGCAGGAAATCCTGTTCGACAAGCTCGGCCTGCCGAAGGTGGGCAAGACCCCGACCGGCCAGGCCTCGACCGCCGAGCCCGTGCTGCAGGAGCTCGCCGAGAACTACGAGCTGCCGCGCGTGATCCTCGAGTACCGCGGGCTGTCGAAGCTCAAGTCCACCTACACCGACCGCCTGCCGGAGCAGGTCAACCCGGTGACGGGGCGGGTGCACACCTCCTACCAGCAGGCCGTCACCGCCACCGGGCGGCTGTCGTCGACCGATCCCAACCTGCAGAACATACCGGTGCGCACCGCCGAGGGGCGGCGCATCCGCCAGGCGTTCATCGCGCCGCCGGGGCAGCGGGTGCTGGCGGCGGACTATTCGCAGATCGAGCTGCGCATCATGGCTCACCTCTCGGGCGACCGCGGCCTGATCGACGCCTTCGCCAACGGGCTGGACGTGCACCGCGCCACCGCGGCCGAGGTGTTCGGCGTCGATTTCGCGGCGGTCAGCGACAACCAGCGCCGCAGCGCCAAGGCGATCAACTTCGGCCTGATCTACGGCATGTCGGCCTTCGGGCTGGCGAAGCAGCTCGGTGTGGGCCGCGCCGAGGCGCAGGCCTACATCGACCGCTATTTCGCGCGCTACCCCGGGGTGCAGGGCTACATGGACCGTATCCGCCGCACCGCCGCCGAGGACGGTTTCGTCGAAACCCTGTTCGGCCGGCGTCTCTATCTGCCCGACATCCGCGCGCGCAACCCGGCGAGCCGCCAGGCCGCGGAGCGCACGGCGATCAACGCGCCGATGCAGGGCAGCGCCGCCGACATCATCAAGCGCGCGATGATCACCGTCGACGAGTGGCTGCGCGCCAGCACGTTTCCCGCGCGCATGGTGATGCAGGTGCACGACGAGCTGGTCTTCGAGGTGGCGCAGGAAGCCGCCGGCGAGCTGGAGGCGCAGGTGAAGAAACTGATGTCCGGCGCCGCCGCGCTCGATGTCGAGCTGGTCGTGGACGTGGGCACGGGCCTCAACTGGGACGAGGCGCACTGACCGGCTGGCTGCGCTGTCCACCGCCTGTGCCACGCTGGCTCTCCTGCTCGGACACGCCGTGAATACCCCTCCGGGGCCCGGCCCGAAATCGCAGATTTCGGGCGCTCGGCGGCGCGAAGCAGTGCTTCGCGTGAATCCGCCTCGCCCCTGTAGGCTCGACTGCGGCATCCATGCCGCAGACGGTCCTCGCACGACAGCCAGCCCGGTAAAGGCTGCCGTGGTGGTACGCTAGCCAAACAAGCTGCGCGGAGGCTGGCCGCAGATGTCGCCAGCGCACACTGACCGAGCTGATGTTTCCAGTTTCAGTCAAAACTGCTGGCAGTTGCTGAACCACCAACGATAGGTGCGGCGAGGGGCGGGCTCGTGCCGCGAGCGGACATGTGGATGCCGAAATCGCCGGGAGCGATTTCGGCAACACGCGTAGCCGCGCGCACATGGACGTGCCAGGCGGCGGCCGCTGGCGGCACGAGCCCGCCCCTCGCCGCGCCGGATCGAGACTGATTGATCGAAAGCGAAAAAAGGACCGGAGTACGCCAGGGCCGGATGGAATGTGCGACGCCTACCCGATGCCCGCCTCGCGCGGCGCGGCGTACCAACGGTCCAGCACCGCGCGTGCCTCGTCGATCCCCTCGCCGCTGAGGGCGGAGAAGAGTTGCACCGTGGTTGAGGGGACGGAGGCGAGCTCGCGGCGCACCGCGAGCAGGGTGGACTTGCCCGGCCCGCGCGAGAGCTTGTCGGCCTTGGTGAGGAGCACGAGCAGCGGGATGCCGAGCCCGGCGGCCCAGCCGATCAGGTCGCGGTCCTGGTCCTTCAGCGGGTGACGCACGTCCATCAGCAGTACGATGCCGGCCAGCGAGCGGCGCTTGCCGAGGTAGTTCTCGACCAGCCTGGTCCACTGCTGGCGTATTTCCAGCGGCACGCGCGCGAAGCCGTAGCCGGGCAGATCCACGAGGCGCTTGTCCTCGGCGAGGGCGAAGAAATTGATCTGTTGCGTGCGTCCCGGCGTCTTGCTCGCGCGCGCCAGCTTGTTGTGGTCGCAGATCGCGTTGATCGCGCTCGACTTGCCCGCGTTGGAGCGGCCGGCGAAAGCGACCTCGACGCCCACGTCGGCGGGGCACTGCCCGAGCTTTGCCGCACTCAGGATGAAGGTTGCATTGCGATAATCCTGAGGCTCCGGAGCACCCGACAAAATCCTATTCCTCACGTTTTCTGATGGAAAGCCGCTTTGCTATACTGCGGCCGCCCGGATCCCGGCCAGTCTAGCACGCAGCGCGTGCCCGGCCGCCGAGGCACCTTCCTGCACACCTAACCCCAGGAGTCGACGATGAAGAAGTTCGCGGTAGCTGCCCTCCTTATGGCCTCCTCGCTGGCTTACGCCGATCGCAGCGTTGATGAGCTTTACCCCAAGACCTGCGGCGTGTGCCATGAAGCCGGTGTCGCGGGTGCGCCGAAGATCGGCGACGCTGCCGCGTGGAAGACGCGTTTCGACGCCAAGGGCGGGATCGACGGCCTGCTCGCGAGCGTGAAGAACGGCCTCAACGCGATGCCCCCTAAGGCCATGTGCATGGACTGCACCGACGGCGAATACAAGGCGCTCATCGAGCACATGATGAAGCCCGCCGCCTGAGCCCGGTCGCCGCGCTTCCCTGGACTACAAAGGACCCGATATCGTGATCAAGAGAATCGCTCTGGTAGTTGCAGCGTGCGCGCTGGCGGGCCATGCGCTCGCCGCGGGCAACGCGGAGGCCGGCAAGGCCAGGTCTGTTGCCTGCGGCGCCTGTCACGGCGCCGATGGCAACAGCCTCGCGCCGACCTTCCCGAAGCTGGCGGGCCAGCACGCCAGCTACCTGCTGAAGCAGTTGAAGGACATCAAGAGTGGCGCGCGCAGCGTCCCGACGATGGCCGGTCAGCTCGATGCGATGAGCGAGCAGGATCTCGAGGACATCGCGGCCTACTACGCGGCGCAGCCCGCGACCACGGGCGTGGCGAAGGAAGAGCTGGTCGAACTGGGTGAGAGCGTCTATCGCGCCGGTATCCGCGAGAAGGGCGTCGCGGCCTGCTCCTCCTGTCATTCGCCGACCGGTGCCGGCAATGGCCCGGCCAAATACCCGGCGCTGAGCGGGCAGCACGCGGATTACATCGCCCTGCAGCTGCGCGCTTTCCGCAACGACGAGCGCACCAACGACGGCGACACCCGCATCATGCGTGACGTCGCGTCCCGTCTCAGCGACAAGGAACTGGACGCGGTCGCCAGCTACGCATCGGGTCTGCACTGACCCCGGCACGAACCGTGCGCAGACGGGTAAAACTTCCTGTTTGCGCGCGGTGAGTGCATCGCCCGGAAACCAATCCCGTCACGCCCGGTCCCATCTTGCGACCGGGGCCCGAATCCAATCTGGACAGGAGACTGAGCGAATGAAGCGCTTCCTTGCCTTGGCCGTGCTGTTGCTGTCGGTGCCGTTCGCGCTGGCGGCGCCGCAGGCTGCGCCGAAATACGTCGAGGGTACCCACTACGTGCGCCTGGCGCAGCCGGTCCGTACCGCGGATCCCGCGCGGATCGAGGTGTCGGAAGTGTTCTGGTACGGATGCATCCACTGCTTCCACCTCGAACCGCTGATCGGCGACTGGAAGAAGACGCTGAAGCCCGACGTCGATTTCCAGCGCTCGCCGGCGATGTGGAACCAGACCATGGCGGTGCACGCGCAGGCCTTCTATGCCGCCCAGGCGCTCGGCGTGCTCGAGAAGCTGCACGGGCCGCTGTTCGCCGCGCTGAACGAGGAGCGCAAGAAGCTCGACAACGAGGACGAGCTGGCCGCCTTTTTCGCCGGTCACGGCGTGAAGGAAGCCGACTTCCGCAAGATGTTCAATTCCTTCGCCGTCGAGAGCAGCGTCAAGCAGGCCGATGCGCGCGCGCGCAGCTACGGCATCACGGGCACGCCCGAGCTGGTCGTGAACGGGACCTACCGCATCTCGGGCCGGACCGCGGGCTCGCCGGCCGACATGCTGAAGGTGGCCGATTTCCTGGTCGAGAAGGAGCGCGCCGCGCGTGCCGGGGCGCAGCCCGCCGCCGGGCGCTGAGCCTGCGCCAAGCCATCTCCCGCGGCCGCCCGGCCGCGGGTTTGCTCTCCCCTGCCGGATTTCCCCGGCGATTCGATAAATCGCCCGCTGCGGTCTATGCTTGTGCTACCCAGAAACTAGCCGTGTAACCGTCACGCCAATGCGCGGGACACGGTGCCGGAAACGCGGGATCCGAAGTTCCGTGGCGGGCCAGCAGTGACGATGCGAAAGATCAAACTGACCAGCGACATGGTCCAGCGTATCGAGGATGCCCTCGACGAGCGCAAGGTGCAGCGCCGCGCGCGCGCACAGGCCGCCGCCCCCGGGGAGCGGCGCCGCCGTCCGGATCGCCGCGGCGCCGCGAGCGACGACAAGGACGCCCAGCCGGCGGAACCGCTCACAGACGGAAGATCCGCCCCGGGTTGAGGATGTTGCGCGAATCCAGCGCACGCTTGAGCGTTTTCATCAGTTCGATCTCCGCGTCCGAGCGCGAGCAGTGCAGGAACTCGCGCTTCTCCAGCCCGATGCCGTGCTCCGCCGACACCGAGCCGCCGATTCCCGCGAGCCCCCCGTAGACGATTTCCTCCACCGCGTGGCGCGCGGCGGGATCGTCGCCGTCGAGCGCGACGGCCAGGTGCAGGTTGCTGTCGCCCAGGTGCCCGAAGGTGATCCAGCGCAACGTGCCGAGCCGCTGTTGCAGCCGTGCGCCGGTGCGCTCCAGGTAATCCTCCATCGACGCCAGCGGCAGGCTGATGTCGAAGATGGCCAGCGGCCACAGCGCGGCCAGGCTCTCGATGTTGTCGCGGATCGCCCAGAAAGCCGCGCGCTCCCGTTCGCTCTGCGCCAGCACGGCGTCCTGTAGCAGGCCGAGATCGGTGGCGCGTGTCAGCGCGTCGAGAAAATGCCCGGCCTCGGCCTCGAGATCCGCGCCGGCGGACTCGATCAGCACGTAGAACGGGTAGCTGTCCGCGATCGGCGGCTGTCCGAGGTGCGGCCCGCGGCTGGCGATGCGGTAGAAATTGTTCCACATCGCCTCGAAGGCGCTCATGCGGCCGCCGAGCTCGCGCTCGATGAAGGTGAGCAACGCGATCACGTGTTCCAGTGAATCGCTCGCGACCAGCGCGGAGTTGCGCGCGGGCATCAGGGGGCGCAGGCGCAGCACGGCGCGCGTGATCACGCCGAGCGTGCCTTCGCTGCCGATGAATAGCTGCTTGAGGTCGTAGCCGGTGTTGTTTTTCAGCACCTGGTTCAGCGACGACAGCACGGTGCCGTCGGCCAGGACCACCTCGAGCCCCAGCACCTGCTCGCGCATCATGCCGTAGCGGATCACCTGGTTGCCGCCGGCGTTGGTGGCGATGTTTCCGCCGATGGTGGCGGTGCCGCGTGCGCCCAGGTCCAGCGGCATGACCAGGCCTTCGGCTTCCGCCGCCTCGTGCACGGCCTGCAGGGTGGCTCCCGCCTGCACCGTCATCGTGCGCCCGCGCGCATCGAGCCGCTCGATCGCGTGCATGCGTTCCAGCGACAGCGCGAGCTCGCTGGCCGCGGCGCGCGCCCCGCTCACCAGCCCGGTCTTGCCGCCTTCCGTCACCACCGGCTGGCCGGCGGCGTGGCAGAGCCGAAGTATCGCCGCCACGTCCTGCGTGGACTGCGGGCGCAGTACCGCCGGCGCGTCGCAATGCATGACGCCCCAGGAGCCGCTGCGCGAGCGCGCCGCTTCCCCGGTCAGCACGCCACCCGGGCCCAGCACCTCCTGCAGGGCGGAGATCAGTTGCTGCATCGGAGCGCCCCCCTCAGAGCCCGAGCGCGGGCATCATGGTTTCTATCAGATGCGGCCCGCGCGCGCTCATCGCCGCGGCGAACTGCGCGGCGAATTCCGTGGTGTCGCGCGCGCGCGTCGCGGCCACTCCCATCGACTGCGCCAGCGCCACGAAATCGATGTCGGGGCTGCCGATGTGCATCATGCTGCGCGCGGTGGCGCCCATGCCGCTGGCGCCGACGCGCAGGTACTCGAGCTGCAGGATCGCGTAGTCGCGGTTGGCGAACAGCACCACGGTGATGTCGAGCTGCTCGCGCGCCATGGTCCACAGCGCCTGGATCGTGTACATCGCGCTGCCGTCGCCTTCCAGGCACACCACCTTGCGTCGCGGTGCCGCGACTGCCGCACCGGTCGCCGCCGGCAGGCCCCAGCCGATGGAGCCGCCGGTCTGCACGATCCACTCGTGCGCGTGCGCGGTGCGCGTGCGCGTGAACACGTCCATGCCGCAGGTAATGCCCTCGTCGACGACGATCGCCTGCTCCGGCAGCAGCGCCGCGATGATGTCGGCGACCGCGCCGGTGGATAGCGGACCCGGCGCGGGCAACTCGGGCAGGGCGAGCGGATTGCGCGCCGGTTCGGCGCCCGGCGCGTGCAGCGCTCCGGCGAGGCGCTGCAGCGCATCGATGCGGTCGTGGTGCGGCTCGGCCAGTGTCAGGAGCTCGCATTCCTCGTGCGCCAGCCGACCCGGCAGGTTCGGGTAGGCGAAGAACGAGGCCGGCGCCCGCGCGCCGACCAGTATCAGGCGGCGCACCGGCTTCAGGTGCTCGAGCGCGAACTCGGCAAGGTAGGGGATCTTCTCGCAGGTGGCGCGGCCCGCGCCCCAGGGCATGCGCGCGGGAAAGGTTTCCACCGCCACGCGCGCGCCACAGGTGGCGCCGATGCGCGCGGCGAGCTCGAGGTCCTCGTCCGTCACGTGCCCGCCGAGCAGGATCAGCGCCGGCTCGCCGCAGGCCAGCGCCGCGGCGCACTGCTCGATCACGTCCTCGCGCACGCGCCGCGGCGCCGGGAGTTCGGGCAGCGCGGCCGGTCCGCCCGTGCACTCCTCCCACGAGACGTCCGCGGGCAGTATCAGCGTCGCGACCTGCCCCGGCGCCTGCAGCGCGGCGGCGATAGCGCTCGCCGCGTCCTGAGGCAGCTCCGCGGCGGATTGTGCCGAGTGCACCCAGTGCGACATGGGCTTCGCGACGGCGGTGACGTCCGAGGTGAGCGGGGTGTCGTACTGCAGGTGATAGGTGGCGTGATCGCCGACGATGTTGACCATCGCGACCTCGCCGCGCCGGGCGTTGTGCAGGTTCGCGAGGCCGTTGCCCAGCCCCGGCCCCAGGTGCAGCAGCGTGGCCGCGGGCTTGCGCGCGATGCGCGCGTAGCCGTCTGCCGCGCCGGTCACCACGCCTTCGAACAGGCCCAGCACGCAGCGCATGCCGGGCACGCGATCCAGCGCCGCGACGAAGTGCATTTCCGAGGTGCCGGGATTCGTGAAGCAGACTTCCACGCCGCCATCGAGCAGCGTGCGCAACAGGGCTTCGGCTCCGTTCATGTCGTGCTTCTCCCGCGAGGTAGTGCCGGCAGGATAGCGCAATCGCCCTCACGCCGGCAGGGCCGGCTCGCAGATCTCAGCCGGGTGGCGCCACCTGCCGCATCAGCCCTTCCTGCACGGCGGCCGCCACGAGGCGACCCTCGCGGGTGTAGACGTAGCCGATGTTGAAGCCGCGGGCACGTCCGGCCAGCGGGCTCACGAGGTGATAGTACAGCCATTGGTCGGCGCGGAAGTCCTCGTAGAACCACAGTCCGTGGTCGAGGCTCGCGGTCTGGATCGCCGGGTTGTCGTAGGAGATCCCATGCGGCAGGAGAGCAGTCGACATCAGATAGCAGTCAGACATGTAGGCGAGCATCTGCGCATGCGCGCCCGGGCTGTCGGGCATGGTGCCATTGGCCCGCATCCACACCCCGAAGCGCGGTGGTCGCGCCGGCGGATCGCAGCGGTCGAGCTGCTCGAGCGGTCGGTAGTCGATGGATTCGGTGCCCGGCGCGTGATAACGCGACGGATTCTCGGCCGCCATGCGCGTGTGGTAGCTGAAGTCGCTCTCGAGCGACTCCGGTGGCGGCACCTCGGGCATCGGCTCGTGGTGCGCCAGCCCGTCCTCGGGCTGCTGGTAGGAGATCGCGGTGTTGAAGATCGCCCGCCCCCCCTGGCGGGCGACCACGCGCCGCGTGCTGAAGGCGCGCCCGTCGCGGATCGGGTCGACTTCGTAGATGACCGCCCTGGCGGGGTCGCCGGGGCGCAGGAAATACGCGTGCTGCGAGTGCACGTGGCGCGCCGGGTCGACGCTGCGCGTGGCGGCATTCATGGCCTGCGCCAGCACCTGGCCGCCGTAGATGCGCGGATTGCGGCTCGGCAGCGTGAAGCCGCGAAAGAGGTTGGTGTCGATCTGCTCCACGTGCAGGTTGTCGAGCAGTTGCTGCAGGTCGTTGCTCACCGTTGTTCCTCGGGCGATGCGGATCGGTTCTGTGTCGCGGGCCGCCATGGTACCACCCGAGGCATTGGTGATAACGTTGCGGACTCGCGCGATTCAGTGGAACCACCGGGGCGTCTGACGATGAGCAACCTGGACGAATTCAGAAGCGAAACCCGCGCCTGGCTGGAGCAGAACTGCCCTGTCTCGATGCGCGGGCCCGCGAGTGAAGGCGCGAGCTGCTGGGGCGGGCGCAAGTGGGTGTTCGCCAGCGAGGAGCAGCGGCTGTGGCTGGAGCGCATGGCGGCGCGCGGCTGGACCGCGCCGGAATGGCCGCGTGCCCATGGGGGCGGCGGTCTCGACCGGGGCGAGGCGAAGATCCTGCGCGAGGAACTGGCGCCCATCCAGGCGCGCGCACCGCTCGAGAGCTTCGGCATCTCGATGCTGGGGCCCGCGCTGCTCAGGTA
>JAGPES010000385.1 GCA_018057015.1 Pseudomonadales bacterium
TCGTCTGCAGGTACTCCAGCCCCAGCGGCGCGAGCACGTAGCGGAACACGAGGTGCGTGCAGGTCGAGGTCAGCGTCAGCACGAAAGTGGTCGCCATCGCCATGCCGAGCGCGGATTCCAGCCTGCTCGAGACGCCCATGAAGGGGCACAGCCCGAGGAACTGCACCAGCACGAAATTGTTGACCAGCACGGCGCCGACCAGGAACAGCGCAAGATCGGATATCACGAGCGCGCCTCCGCGGGGTTCACTTGACCTGCATGCCGGGCTCGGCGCCGCTGTCGGGCGCCAGCAGGAAGATGTCCTTGCCGCCGGGGCCGGCCGCCAGCACCATGCCCTCGGAGGTGCCGAAGCGCATCTTGCGCGGCGCGAGGTTCGCGACCACCACCGTGAGCCGGCCGATGAGCTCGGCCGGCGCATAGGCCGACTTGATCCCGGCGAACACGTTGCGGCGGGTGTCGCCACCCAGGTCCAGCGTCAGCGCCAGCAGCTTGTCGGCGCCCTCGACCGGTTCGGCGGCGAGGATGCGCGCCACGCGCAGGTCGATCTTTGCGAACTCCTCGATGCCGATGGTCGCGGCGATCGGCGGATGCTGCGCCGCCGCCGGCGCGGCAGCCGCGACCGGCGCGCTCCCCTGCGCCACGTCTTCCTTGCTGGCCTCGACCATCGCGGCCACGCGCTCGGGATCGACGCGGTTCATCAGCGGGGTGAAGGCGTCGATGGCGTGCGCGCCGAGGGGGCGCGCGAGCGCCGCCCAGTCGAGCTCGCTCCTGAGGAAACCGGCGGCCTTCGCGGCCATCGCCGGCAGCACCGGCGCCAGGTAGATCATCAGCACGCGGAACAGCTCGATGCCCGCGGAGCACACCGCCTGCACGCGAGCGGCCTGTGCGGGATCCTTGGCGAGCGCCCACGGCTTCTCGTGATCGATGTACTGGTTGGCGCGATCCGCGAGCGCCATGATCAGGCGCACCGCCTTGCCGTACTCGCGGCCCTCGTAGTACGCGGCGACGGTGTCGCGCTCGGACAGGAAGTCGGCCAGCAGCTGGGCTCCCTCGCTTCCCGCGGCGAGCCGGCCGTCGAAGCGCTTGGTGATGAAGCCGGCGCAGCGGCTCGCGATGTTCACGACCTTGCCGACCAGGTCCGAATTCACGCGCAGCACGAAGTCCTCGAGGTTGAGGTCGATGTCCTCCAGCCCCGCGCCGAGCTTGGCCGCGATGTAGTAGCGGAAGTACTCGGCGTCGAGGTGCTCGAGGTAGGTGCGTGCCATGATGAAGGTGCCGCGCGACTTCGACATCTTGTGGCCGTTGACCGTGAGGAAGCCGTGGCAGAACACCGCGTCGGGGCGGCGGAAACCCGCGCCGGTGAGCATCGCGGGCCAGAACAGCGTGTGGAAGTACGCGATGTCCTTGCCGATGAAATGGTAGAGCTCGGCGCTGCTGCCCTCGGCCCAGTAGCTGTCGAAGTCATCGCCGCTGCGGTTGCACAGGTCCTGGAAGCTCGCCATGTAGCCGATCGGCGCGTCGACCCAGACGTAGAAGTACTTGCCGGGCTCGCCCGGGATCTCGAAGCCGAAATACGGTGCGTCGCGCGAGATGTCCCAGTCGTTGAGACCCTGCGAGAACCACTCCTGCAGCTTGTTCGCCACTTCGGGCTGCACGCCCTCGCCCGCGGTCCATTCGCGCAGCATCGCCTCGAAATCGCCGAGCCTGAAGAAGAAGTGCTCGGACTCGCGCCGCACCGGGGTCGCGCCCGAGAGCACCGACACCGGGTTCTTCAGGTCGAGCGGCGTGTAGGTCGCGCCGCAGGATTCGCAGGAGTCGCCGTACTGCTCGGCGGCGCCGCAGCGCGGGCAGCCGCCCTTGATGTAGCGGTCCGGCAGGAACAGGCCCTTCTCGGGGTCGAAGGCCTGCTCGATCGAGCGCCGCGCGATGTGGCCGCGCGCCGCGAGCCGGGTGTATATCAGCTCCGCGAAGTAGCGGTTCTCGGGGGAATGCGTCGTGTAGAAATTGTCGGTGCGCACCAGGAAGCCGGCGGAATCGGCGCGGTGGCTGGCCTGGACGCGCTCGATCAGCTGGTCGGGCGTCAGTCCTTCCTTCTCGGCGCGCAGCATCACCGGCGTGCCATGCGCATCGCTCGCGCACACGTAGGTGCAGGCGTGACCGCGCAGGCGCTGGAACCGCGCCCAGATGTCGGTCTGGATCTGCTCGATCATGTGGCCGAGGTGCAGCGGCCCGTTGGCGTAGGGCAGGGCGCTGGTGACGAGGATGCGGCGTTGGGCGGGCATGGGGGGGCGTGGTCCGTGGCGCGGGATTGCCGCGTGAAAAGCGGGAAATATAACGATATCCCCCGCGCTTTGCATCGTGGATAGTACCGGCCCGCGCGGCCAGCCTTCCGTGGCCGGTGCGTGGCCAGTAAAATGCAACGTTTACCGTTTTCCCGGAGTCAGACATGAGCACCATCGACCTGAACGCCGCCCGCCGCGCACTTGCCGGTTGCCACGTGGAAGGCGTCGAAGCGCCGCTCGCGGAATGGATCGAACTCGCGGCGCTGGAGCGGCGCGGGGATATCGTGGCCGCCACCGTGCACGCGGGCATTCCGGCGGCCGGACTGCGCGAGCCGCTCGCCGCCGTGGTGCGCCAGGCCCTGGCACCGCTGCTGGCGGGTGCCACCCTGCGCGTCGACTTCGAGGTGCGCATCGCGGCGACGCCGCGTCGCGGCGACGCGCCCGGGCTGGACAGCGTGCGCAACCTGATCGCAGTCGCCTCGGGCAAGGGTGGCGTGGGCAAGTCGACGACGGCGGTCAACCTGGCGCTCGCCCTGCAGCGCGAGGGCGCCAGGGTGGGACTGCTGGACGCCGACATCTACGGCCCCAGCCAGCAGATCATGCTCGGGGTGCCCGAGGACCGGCGTCCCGAGGGGCGCGAGGGGAATTTCATCGTGCCGATCGAGGCGCACGGCCTGCAGACCATGTCGATGGGCTACCTGGTCACCGAGAAGACCGCGATGGTCTGGCGCGGCCCGATGGCCAGCAGCGCGCTGCAGCAGATGATCACGCAGACGCTGTGGCGCGACCTCGACTACCTCGTCGTCGACATGCCGCCCGGCACCGGCGACATCCAGCTCACCCTGGCGCAGAAGGCGCCGGTGAGCGGTGCCGTGATCGTCACCACGCCGCAGGACATCGCGCTGCTCGATTGCAAGAAAGGCATCGAGATGTTCGCCAAGGTAGGCATCCCGGTGCTCGGCGTGGTCGAGAACATGGCGGTGCACGTGTGCTCGCACTGCGGGCATGCCGAACATCTCTTCGGCGCCGGCGGCGGCGAACGCGTGGCGCGCGAATACGGCGTGCCGCTGCTGGGGGCGCTGCCGCTCGATATCCGCATCCGCGAGCAGACCGACGGCGGCAAGCCGACAGTGGCCGCGGACCCCGACGGCCCGCTGGGCTCGATCTACCGCGACGTGGCGAGGCGCATGGGCCTGGAAATGCTGCGGCGCAACGCGCAGCAGGCGCAGGTGCCCAGCATCACGGTCACCAACGACTGAGCGCGCGGCTTTGCGCCGCCAGCGCCAGTCGCTAAGATGGCGCCCCGCGGTCCGGCACAACGTTTCATTGGGGAAGCAGCACAGCGATGTCGATCAAATCGGACCGGTGGATTCGCCGCATGGCGCTCGAGCACGGCATGATCAGCCCGTTCGAGGCCGACCAGGTGCGGGAGACGGCGGCGGGCAAGGTCATCT
>JAGPES010000386.1 GCA_018057015.1 Pseudomonadales bacterium
TTCCATTCATGGAACGGCTTGTTCGTAGTGAGCAGCACCGGCCGCTGCTGCTCGTAGCGGCGGGTGACGACCTCGAACAGCAGGTCGGCGTAGCGGGCGTCGTAGGAGAGGTAGCCGACCTCGTCGAGTTATGTTGAGCTCAACATAAATCGACTTATGTGCAGCGCTCAGTTATGTGGAGTTGGGTGAGGCGGCGAGAGGAAACATCACGGCGGTGACTCCACATAACTGAGTGGCCGTAACGTGGGACCTTCCACAACGATGGGAGGGTCCCATGCTTCTCGAACTATTTCCGCGTTGCCACGAACGTTACGAACGGTCCCGTTTCGGTCCCGAGTTGGAGGCGTTTGCCAGCTGGCTGATCGACCACGGGCATCTGCGGGATCCGCTGCGCCTCCACCTGCGGCGTGTCCGCGAGGTCCTCGAGCGAAAGGAATGCTTTCAACCGGGGGCGGTGTTCGAGGAAGTGGCGTTGCAGAAGGCGTTCGTCGTCGCAAAGCCGGATGCATACCTGTATCTGTGTACCGGCCGGGTCTTTGCCCGGTTCCTGCGGTCGATCAACCGCCTCGCAATCGATGAACCCCAGGACCCACTGAGCCTGCTGGCCGGTCGCTATCAGCAATACCTTGTCAACGTTCGCGGGCTGTCGACTCAGGCCCGCAAACACCATGGCACGACGGTGGCGGACTTCCTCGCTCGGGGACTGCCCGCGACTGGCGGTCTTACTGCCCTGTCCGCAGACGATGTCGAGGCGTACGTTCAAATCAAGAGCAAGGAGAACAGTCGGACATCGTTGCAGCATGTCGTTGCGCACCTGCGGGCCTTCTTGCGGTACGGCGCTAACCAAGGCGTAGTTCCCGTCGGTCTCGATGTCATCGACATGCCGCGGGTCTATCGGGAGGAGTTGCCGCCACGGGCGTTGGACTGGGCTACCGTCCGGCGCCTGCTGGCGTCGGTGCACCGGCGCAGTCCCCGTGAATGGCGCGACTACGCTGTCCTTCATCTGCTGGCCTACTACGGCCTGCGCCCCTCGGAAGTGGCTGCGCTACGCGTCGATTCCATCGACTGGAACGCGGGCACCCTGCGAGTCGAGCAGCGCAAGACTCTCTCGATGTTGGTTCTACCGCTGGCGCCGCGGACGATTCGGATCTTGCGCTGTTACCTCCGCTCCGGGCGCCCCAGCTCCAATCTGCCGCAACTGTTTCTCCGAGTCCGCAGTCCGATCCAGGCGCTCAAGCACTACGGGATCATCGACATCTTCAACTTCCGTGTGGCCCAAAGTGGCCTCGATCTGGGCGGGGCGTCGAGCTACGCACTGCGGCATGCCTTCGCCATGCGGCTGCTCCGTCGCGGGGTTGGCCTCAAGACCATCGGCGACCTGCTCGGCCATCGCAGTCTGGAGGCTACCTGCGTCTACCTGCGCGTCGACACCGACATGTTGCGGACCGTGGCGCTACCTGTCCCGACACTGGCGACCAACAGCGGAGGCTGCCATGTCTAAGCTCGCTCCACTGGAATGCTGGATCGAGCGATGGTTGACCCATCAACGCGCGCTCGGCCGTGGCTATGTCGAAGCGGAATGGATTCTCAACCATCTTCGCCGCCACCTCGCCCGAGCAGACGCCGTCGACCTCGATCAAGCCGGCTTCGAGCACTGGTGCGAATCGTTCCGGCACCTGTCCGCGACGACGCGGCGGGGGCGGCAACTGGCAGTGCGCAAGTTCTGCGCCTATCGCCGGCGAACGGAGCCTCGGTGTTTCGTGCCGGACCCGCTTACCTTCGTCCGTGCCGTTCCTTACCGCCGGCCGGTGATCGTTACCGCGGAGCAGGTGGCGCCAATGCTGGTTGTTGCCGATCAGCTGCCACCCCACACGAACTCCCCGTTGTTGCCCGCGATCATGCGGCTGGCAGTCATTCTCCTGTACACGGCTGGACTGCGCCGTGGCGAACTGGTCCGCTTGACACTGGCGGATGTCGAACCGCAAACCGGTGTACTGCACATTCGGGCCTCGAAGTTCCACAAGTCGCGGCTGGTTCCCCTCTCGGCGGATGCCGGTGCGGCGTTGCGCCACTACCTGCAGGAACGGGTCGTCGCCGGGTTCCCGACCGATCCGGCGGCGCCGTTGTTGTGCTGTGGTTCGCGTGGTCGCCACGCCTACAGCGGCGGTGGGATGGGCGGCGCCGTCAACCGGTTGTTTGTCGCCGCCAATGTCCGCGACGGCGAGGGCCGTCGACCTCGGGTTCACGATCTTCGGCACAGCTTCGCCGTGCAAGCGCTGATTCGCTGGTACCAAGAGGGGGTCGACGTGCAGTCGCACCTGCCCCGGCTGGCGATGTTCATGGGCCACGTCTCGATCGTGTCGACCGCCCACTACCTGCACTTCGTGCCGACGACACGGGCGATGGCCAGTACGCGGTTCGAGGCGGCCTGCGGCGATGTCCTCACGGAGGTGCGGCCATGAAGCGCTATCCACCTACGGCGCTCGGTCGTGCGGTCGTGCGTTTCTTCCAGGAGTATTTGCCAACCCTGCGTGGCATGAGCCGGCACACGATCGCGAACTACCGCGACAGCATGATCCTGTTCCTGCAGTTCGCGGCCCGCGACAGCGGACGGCCGATCGAAGCTTTGGAGTTGAGCGATCTCACGGCCGACCGAATGGGCCGGTTCCTCGCCGCCCTGGAAGCCGAACGCCACAACAGCATCACAACGCGTAACGCTCGCCTGGCGGCAATGCATACCTTCGCCCGCTTCCTCATCGCCGACCACCCCGAGCAGATGACGGCGCTGCAGCAGGTGCTCGGCATACCCTTCAAGCGCGGCGCCAAGGCGGCACCGATCGAGTATCTCGAGAAGAAGGAGATCGAGGCGCTGCTGGGCAGCATCGATCGCACGACGGTGTCCGGCCGGCGCGACTACGCGCTGTTCGCCTTGATGTTCAACACCGGAGCCCGAGTTCAGGAGATCGTCGACCTCCGTGTGCGCGATCTGCGGCTCGAATCACCCTGTCAGGTGCGATTCACGGGCAAGGGTAACCGGGTTCGCGTCTGCCCGATCTGGCCACGCACGGCACAACTTTTGCAGGACCTCATTCGACAGCGTTCGCATGCCGATGGCGCCGACGATCACGTCTTCTGCAATGATCGCGGGGCACCGCTGACCCGGTTCGGCGTGCGCTATCTCCTGCAGCGGCATATTGCGGCCAGCGTGAAGCAGGCTCCGACCCTTGCCGGCAAGCGCATTCATCCCCACTCGCTGAGGCACACCACGGCCATCCACCTACTCAAGGCTGGCGTCGACTTCGCCACGATCAGTCAATGGCTCGGGCACGCGAGCTTGAACACGACCATGCGCTACGCGCGGGCAGACCTCGATCTGAAACGACAAGCACTCGCGCAGGTCTTTCCCGAAGTGCTCGCGCCACCGAAAGGCGGGGCCTACATCTTCCGCGGTGAGGACATCACCGGCTGGCTCCGGCGGCTCTGATTGTTATGTGGAGTTGCCAAGATTCCGATCGGTCGGCACGCCTCACACCTTGGGCCAAACCCCGCGCAACTCCACATAACCGAGCGCTGCACATAAGTCGATTTATGTTGAGCTCAACATAAATCGACGAGGTCGGCTACCTCTCCTACGACGCCCGCTACGCCGACCTGCTGTTCGAGGTCGTCACCCGCCGCTACGAGCAGCAGCGGCCGGTGCTGCTCACTACGAACAAGCCGTTCCATGAATGGAA
>JAGPES010000028.1 GCA_018057015.1 Pseudomonadales bacterium
CAACTCGTTGAAGTTCGCGCTGAGTTCGGGCCTGACCGCGCGCAGCGGCGGCGATTACGATGCGATCGCGGTGTTGTGGCAGCACCGCTGGGGCGCAGGGCTATGATGCATGCAATTGATACATCGCAATGCGGACGGAGGATCGTTATGATGAAAATGATCTGATGTTCCGGATGGCATGCGAACCGGTTCGACATGATGGATTGTGGCGAAGCAAGGGGCGGCGCCGAGGGAGGACTCCGATGAAGGCGATGATGGGATCCGTGCTGGCACTGGTGTTGTCACTGTGCGCCGCCGCGCTGCCGGCCGCCGCCCAGGAAGGAGGAGCCGCGGCTTTCTCGAAAGAACAGCTCGAGCAGATCGTTGCGCCGATCGCCCTGTATCCCGACTCCCTGCTGACGCAGGTGATGATGGCCTCGACCTATCCGCTGGAGGTAGTCGAAGCCGACCGCTGGCTGAAACAGAACAAGAACCTGAAAGGCGCCTCGCTCGAGGCGGCGCTGAAGGACAAGGACTGGGACCCCGCGGTCAAATCACTGTGCACCCTGCCCGATGTGCTGGCGAAGATGAGCGAGAATCTCGACTGGACACAGGATCTGGGCGATGCATTCCTCGGTCAGAAAACGGAACTTATGGACTCGGTGCAGCGCATGCGCGGCAAGGCCTATGACGAGGGCAATCTCAAGAGCACCGAGCAGCAGGTGGTCACGCAGGAGCCCGACAAGATCATCGTGATCCAGTCGGCATCCCCCGAAGTGGTCTACGTGCCGAGCTATTCGCCGACCGTGGTCTACGGCGGCTGGTCGTACCCTACCTATTACTACCCGCCGATGTACGTCCCACCCCCGGCCGGCTACGGGCTGATGGCATTCGGCGTCGGCATGGCCGTGGGCGCTGCGTTCTGGGGCGATTGCAACTGGGGCTGGGGCCACGGCGATGTCGACATCGACGTCAACCGCTACAACAACTTCAACCGCAACACCAACGTGAACTGGCAGAACAACCAGATCGGGAATCGCGGCGACGGCAAGGGCAGCTGGCAGCACCAGCCCTCGCACCGCAAGGGCGTGAACTACCGCAACCAGGACGTGGCCGGTAAGTACGGCGCGCGCAGCGGCACCAACCGCGTTTCGCGCGACCAGGCGCGTGGCTGGTCGCAGGGCCAGGGGGGCAACCGCCCGGCCGCCGGCACGCAGCAACGGGACCTTGCAACGGGCGGAGCGCAACAACGAGACCGTGCGACGGCCGCAACTCAGCAGCGAGACCGCGCGGCAGCCGGACCGCCGCGACCCGATCGCACAGCGACCGGCAGCCGCTCCAGCGGCCAGCGCAGCAGCGCGTACAGCGGTTCGCGCAGCCCGAACATGGATCGTGCCGCGAGTTCGCGCGGGTCGGCCAGCCGCGGCACGCGTTCATACGGTGGTGGTGGCGGCCGCTCCGGCGGTGGCGGCAGACGGCGTTAAGGAGCAATTTGCAATGGGCAGCAACATGACGAGAACGGCGCGCTGGTTCGGCATCTGCAGCCTGGTGCTGCTGGCCGTGGGGTGCAGCGGCACAGCGGCGCAAGAGCCCGGGATGCAATCCTTCGCCACGCCGGACGAGGCGATAGAGGCGATGGCAGCCCTGATCGGAGCGCACGATTCCCGGGCGGTCGAACGCATGTTCGGCCCCGGTAGCATGGAGATGTTTTCCTCGGGCGACGACGACGCCGACCAGGAAGACTTCCGGCGCGTGAAGACGATGATCGAAACGCGGACCGAGTTCAGCGATTTGGACGAGAAGACGAAGGTCGCTCTGATCGGCGACCAGGGATGGCCCTGGCCGATACCGCTCGTGAGAGACGGCAAGGGCTGGCGCTTCGATACCAATAGCGGTCGCGAGGAACTGCTGAACCGCCGCATCGGCCGCAACGAACTGTACACGCTGGGTGCGTTGCACGAGGTGGTGGACGCGCAGGGCGAATACCGGAGCGAAGGCCGCGATGGCCTGCCGCCGAGCTACGCGCGGCAGTTCGTGAGCAGCGAGGGCAAGCGCGACGGACTCTACTGGCCCGCCGCGGACGACGAGGAACTGAGCCCGCTCGGCGACCTGCTGGCAGAGGCGGAAGCGCACGCCGGCGTGCCGCAGCCCTATCACGGTTACTACTACCGCATCCTGAAGGCCCAGGGCCCCTCCGCGCCCGGCGGCAAGGCCTCGTACCTGGATGGGCAGGGCCGGATGACGCGCGGCTTTGCGGTCGTTGCCTGGCCGGCCAAGTACGGCAACTCCGGCGTCATGACCTTCATGGTCAACCATCTCGACATCGTGTTCCAGAAGGACCTGGGGCCCGAAACCGATACGATCGCCAAGGCGATCGAGAGCTTCGATCCGGACCTCAGCTGGTCGCCTACCGGCGATTCGCTGGACGGCACCGAAGACGACGAAGAGGCGGCCGCTACGCCTTGAACATACCAAACCCGACTGTTTCTCCAGTCTGAAGCAAAGGAACCAAGCAATGCGCAAACTGACAATCAGCCTCGCCCTGGCCGCCGCCATGGCATCGGTCACCGCCCTGGCCCAGACCGCCACGGTCGTCGCAGGATCAGCCCCCGGGGTTGCTGCTGCCGTGGAAACGGAGTCCTACACGGGCACGATCAGCGCCATCGATGCCGAAGCGCGCATGGTGACCGTCAAGGGGGATGGAGGCGCCGAGGCGCAGATCAACGTCGGACCCGAGGCGAAGAACTTCGGGCAGTTGAAGGTCGGCGATCGTGTGACGATGGAACTCACCAGGGCGTTGGCGCTCGAGCTGCGCAAGAGTAGCACTGCGGAAATATCGCGCCAGGACGAGGCCGACAAGGTTGGCGCGCAAGCCGGCGAAGCACCGGGGGGCGCCATCGGTACGCGCACGAAGATCATGGCGGAAGTCACCGCGGTCAACCCCGAAAGCAAGACCGTTACGCTGAAGGGTCCCAACCGTTCGATCGACCTCGCGGTCGAGGATCCTGCGCAACTGGCCAACATCGCCATTGGTGATCGCGTGGAGGCCACCTACATCGAGGCCGTGGCATTCCAGGTCACCCCCGCAACCACTCCGTGAATGACGAGTGGTCACGCGGCGCCAGCCGCGTGACCGCCGTTGGTCCGCCTGGCATCAACCGCTCTGCGCAGCTAGAGAAACAGGACAGTCCATGTTCAAGGCCCTGATGCCGCAACGCCGCGAGTTCTTCGATCTGCTCGCCGCCCATTCCGATCGGGTGGTCGCCGCCGCCAACGCCGGCCTGCGTCTGATCCAGGCCCTGGGTACGCACAATGCGGACACCGACACGCTGGTCAAGGAAGTCGCACACAACGAGAACAGCGCCGACAGCATCAAGACCGACCTGATCACCCTGCTGCACAAGTCGTTCACGACCCCGATCAATCGCGACCAGATCCACACGCTGACTATCGACCTCGACCGCGTGCTGCATGCGCTGCGTCATGTCGCCAACGCGATCGAGATGTACAACATCACCGATTCGACCAGCGAGATGCGTGAGCTCGCCTCGCTCGCTGCCGACGCCTGCCTGCGCCTGAACCGCGCCGTGATCGCGCTGGGCGAAAGCGAGCGCAGCAAGGAAACCATGGATCTGTGCAAGGCCATCGACCAGATCGAATCCAAGGGCGACAAGATCATGCGCAAGGCCATCACCAAGCTGTTCAAGGAAGGCGGCGATGTCTGGGCGGCGATGAAACTCAAGGAATTCTACGTGCTGCAGGAAGCGGTCATCGACTATTGCGAGGATGCCGCCAAGACCATCGAAGAAATCCTCATCGAGAACTCCTGAGCGCCGCCCCGACATGGAAGCACTGACCATCAGCGTCTGGACGCTGGCCCTGCTCATCGCCGTGGCGCTCGCCTTCGACTTCATGAACGGCTTCCACGATGGCGCCAATGCCATATCCACCATTGTCGCCACCGGCGCGCTGACGCCGCGGCAGGCCGTCGCCTTCGCGGCCTTCTTCAACTTCGCCGCATTGTGGATCTTTCATCTCAAGGTCGCCGCCACCATCGGCAAGGGCACGGTCGACCCTCAGTTCGTCGACCACTACGTGATATTCGGCGCTCTCTGCGGCGCGCTGGCCTGGAACATCATCACCTGTTACTACGGCATACCGTCGTCGTCCTCGCACGCCCTGATCGGCGGACTGGTCGGCGCGACGGTGGCGAATGCCGGCGGCATCGCGCCGATCATCTGGACCGGTTTCGGTAAGATCCTGCTGTTCATCATCGTCTCGCCGCTGGTCGGCTTCCTGATCGGCGGCCTGCTGATGGTCGCTGTGGCGTGGATCTTCCGCAACGTCTCGCAGAAACAGGCCGGGCGCTGGTTCAACAAGGCACAGCTGGTGGCCGCCGCGGCCTACAGCCTGGGCCACGGGGGCAACGACGCGCAGAAGACCATCGGCATCATCTGGCTGCTGCTGATCACTGCCGGCGCTGCCACCAGCGACGTCAGGACACTGCCGAACTGGGTGATCTATTCGTGCTACGGCGCCATTGCCTGGGGTACGTACCTTGGCGGCTGGCGCATCGTGAAGACCATGGGTTCGAAGATTACCAGGCTCACGCCGGTCAGCGGTTCCTGCGCCTCGATGAGCGGCGCCCTGAGCCTGGCCATGGCGACACTCGGTGGCGTGCCGGTTTCCACCACGCACACGATCACCGGTGCCATTGTCGGCGTGGGCATGGCACAGGACGTGAAGGCCGTGCGCTGGGCCGTGACCTTCAACCTGGTGTTTGCCTGGATCGTGACCATCCCCGCCGCCGGCCTGATCGCCGCGCTGTTCTGGGTGATCGGCAGGAACTTCCTGGCCGGGACGCAGTGACGCGCGACCCGGACGTGAATCAGTAATCGCCGCCGAGCGCGACGTGCAAGTTCACGCGCTGCACCAGCTGCTCGCTCTGCACGCGCAGCAGCGAGGTTCGCGCAGCCGCGAGTTGCAGCTGCTGTTGCTCCACGCTGCGCAGGTCGTCGGCGCCCACTTCGTAGCGCTTGCGCGCCACCGCGAGCGCACGCTCTCCCTCGGTCACCGCTTCCGCCAGCAAGGGCTCGCGCGCCTGCAGCGTGGACGCGGCGGCAAGCGTCTTCTCGACATCTGCGAAGGCGGCGGAGCCGGCCCGCCCGTAGTCGGCCACGGCCTCCTCCTGCTCCGCGGTGCGCAACTTGATCTGCGCCTTCAGCGATCCGCCGAGATACAGGGGCGCCACAATGCGTCCGCCATAGCCCCAGACCCAGTCGTCGCGCTCCTTCAGCAGCAGCAGGTCGCTGGAGAGCGTCGAACCGCTGGCGTTCAGCGCGAGTGTCGGCAGGCGGGCAGCCTTCGCTTCCTCGACGCGGTAGAAGGCCGCGGCCACGCGTCGCTCTGCGGCCACCACGTCGGGCCGTCGCTCCAGCAGCTCCGAGGGCAGACCCGCAGGCACCGGTCCGGGCAGTCGTGGCAGGCGCGCCGGCACCTCGAGTTCCGCTGCCGGGTAGCGCCCGACCAGCGTCTCGATCGCCTGCACCGCTTGACGCCACGCGAGATCCATCTGCTCGGCTACGTCGCGGTAACTCGCGAGTGAAGCGCGTGCGACCGCTATGTCGTAATCGTCGCCCACGCCGACACGCGCACGGTCCTGGTTCAGGCGCACCAGCGCATCGGAGGATTTCACCATCTCGTCGGCCACGCCCTTCTGCAGCCGGGCCTCGGAGGCCAGGAACCAGGCTCGCGCCACCATCGCGGCCAGCGACTGGCGCGCATACTGGTTGGCCAGTTCGGCCGACAGCAACTGCAACTGTGCCGCCTCGCGGCCCGCGCGCACGCGACCCCACACGTCGAGCTCCCAGCTCGCGAACAGGCCGCCATAGTTCAATGCGCCCCCGCCGGTGCTCTTGCCGCTGGAATTGCCCAGGGCATTGAGCTGCGGGAAAAGGCTCGCGCTCGCGCTCTCGACGTAGGCGGCCGCCTGCTGTACCCGGGCGGCGGATGCCTGCAGGTCCGGGTTGTGCGCGAGCGCCTCGTCGACCAGTGCATCCAGCGCCGCATCGTTGAAGGTTGCCAGCCAGTGGGCGTCGAGCTGGCCGGAGACAGCGCCCGGCGCGCGCCAACCCTCCGGCGTCACCAGGCCCGGCAGGGCCTGGGCGCGCACGTCTTCGCTCGCAGGCGGATCACGCAGGGCGCAGCCGCTCATGAGGGCGCCGGTCGCCGCACCGAGAAGAATGATCTTCCGTAATTGCATACTCATCTCAATGCAGCTTGAGGATCAGCCAGTCCAGCTTGGCCCCGACGCGCACGATGATCTTGCGCAGGATGTGGATCATCTCGGCCTTTTCGGTGTACACCGCGCCCGCTCCGCTCGCGCCAGCCGCAAGGAAGAGATCCTTGTCCTTGCCATCGGGCAATAGCCGGACAGCGAGGCTGTTGGCCGGGACGGGAGCCACACCACCGGCGGGGTTCATGGTGCCGATGGGCAGCTGTCCCTGTGCCGTCGCCCACATGATCGAGTCCACCTTGCACTTCACGATCCGGCCCGGATACATCTTGAACGCGACCTCCGCCTCCTGCCCCGGCTTGACCGCGCGGACTTCGTTCTGCTTGTAGATGGCGAGGATCCACTGTTCGTTCTCGATGAAGTTCATCGCGGGGGTCATCGGCAACGGCACCGCCATCGCCCCCGGGCGCAGCGTCAGCGCAACGACGGTCCCGTCAGTGGGCGCGTAATAGGTGGTCTGGCTCAGCTCCCACCTGGCGTTGGCCAGCTGCGATTCGGCCGCCGCGATCTGCGCCTTCACCTTGGCCACTTCGTCCTGCTCGCCATCGGGAGTCTTGGCCCCGAGCGTCTCGCGGGCCTGCGTTTCGGCAGCCACGGCGGACGCCAGTTGCGCTTCGAGGTTGCGCGCATCGGTCTGGGCCTGCTCGAGGTCGAACCTGTTACCCGCCCCGCTGTCGGCCAGCTCCTTGAATTGCTTGAGTCGCAGCCGGGCGAGGTTCAACCCTGACTGCGCCGACTCCTTCTGGGCGGTCGCGCTCTTCAGCTGTTCCTGCAGGTTGCGCGAGCTGGCCGTCGCCGTGAGGAGTTGCACACGAAGCTGGGCCAGTTGTGCCTCGTACGTATCGACCGCGATCTGGAAGGGGGCCGGATCGACCTTGAACAGCACGTCGCCCTTCTTGATCGGGCGGTTCGGTTCGACCGGCACCTCGGTGACCAGGCCGCGCACGGGCGGGTTGATCGGCACCACGTAGTTGACGACCCGGATGTCGGCGGATGACGGCGCCGCAATGTTCAGCATGAGGATCAACAGGGTCAGACCGACCACGGGGATCGTGACCACGATGACCTGGCTGATGAACGTCCACGGAAGCCACTTGAACTTGAAGAAGATCAGCCAGACGAAGAACGAGTAAATGCCCAGAAGCAGGATTTCCATGGATCAGACTTTCCCTGCGTTGGCGGCGTTGCCGGCCAGCCTGGATTCGAGTTCGGCGACGCGTTGGCGAAGCTGGCGGAGCTCATCCGTTTCCTCACCGCCAGAGGGCGTCGGCGCCGCGCCCGTATCGTGCTCGGGCTTCACTTTGTCGGTGCCATAGGCCAGCTGGTACAGAACCGGCTTGGAGTAGGCCCAGAGCCAGGCCAGGGGCCACAGCATGCCGCCGAAAAAGAGCGAGAGCAGGCACAGGCACTGGATAGCCTTGGTCTGGGGGTGGTGGTTCTTCTCGGCGATTTTCTCCGGAAGGATGTGCACGATCAGGAACACGCCAATGCCCACGACCGGTGCGATGATCAGCACGACCCAGGTGAGCACGTCGGCCGCCGCGTCGAGCGCTTCGCCCTTGAACATCGATGCGTGGGCGTGCAAGGGGAGCAGCGCCAGCAGCAATGCCGGAAACCCGCCTCGCGACCATTGGCTGAAGGCCAGGCGCCGCAGGAATGACAGGGGATTCGATGATGGTTTCATGTGGGTCGTCATCAATGGCAGGCGAGCTCCAACGATAGAGTTCTCGACTGCGAGTCAGTAGATTTCCTTGATGAAGCGCAGGTGCTTCCTGGAGGTCGGCCTGTCCTCCGAGACCTTGCGCTTGGGCAGTCGCACCTTGGGACGCTTCACGTCCTCGTAGGGGATCTGCTGCAGCAGGTGCGTGATCAGGTTCAGGCGCAGCCGCTTCTTGTCGTTGGAGTTGGCCACGAACCACGGCGCCTCCTTCGTGTCGGTGGCGCGGATCATGTCATCGCGGGCGCGCGTATAGTCGTCCCAGCGCGTATAGGACTTGACGTCCATCGGCGAGAGCTTCCAGGTCTTGCGGCCGTCCTCGATGCGGTCCTTGAGGCGCCGCGTCTGCTCCTCGGGGCTCACCTCGAGCCAGTACTTCAGCAGGATGATCCCCGACTTGGTCATCAGCTTTTCGAACAGGGGCACGACTTCCAGGAAGTTCTTCGCCTGCTCCTCGGTGCAGAACCCCATGACGCGCTCGACACCGGCGCGGTTGTACCAGCTGCGGTCCCATATGACGACTTCGCCGGCCGCAGGGAGGTGCGGAAGGTAGCGCTGACCGTACATCTGGCTCCTCTCGCGATCACTGGGGGCGGGCAGCGCAATGACGCGGAACACGCGCGGGCTCACGCGCTCGGTGATGGCCTTGATCGTGCCGCCCTTGCCGGCGCCGTCGCGGCCCTCGAACACGATGCAGACCTTGGCGCCACTCTCCTTGACCCACTCCTGCAGCTTGACCAGTTCGACGTGCAGCTTCGCGAGTTCCTTCTCGTATTCCTTGCCCCTGAGCTTTTCACGAGGCCCCGCTCCAGCCCCGGCGGACGTGCGCCTGGTGCGAACCTTGTCGTTCATGTGCTGACCACTCCGGTAATGGGCTGAAAAGTCGCTGGCTGCCCGGCATCCTAATCCATGAGCCCGCCATGTTCCACTGACACATCATCTCATTTCGCGACACGCTGGCCAGCGCTGACACGCCCGGATTCTGCGAAGCTTCCCTTCCGAGATTGACAACGAGGCCCGAATGGCTATTGAATCGCGGCCGCCCGCAGCGCACCCGGTGCGCCGTACCCTCACGGTTCCCGACAGGAGATCACGCACCATGTCCACCACCGCAGACGATCAGGGCACTATCGTCGCACTGCTCGAGAGGTTCCGCCTGCAACGTCTGCCCGCCGCGCTGGCGCTGAAGGAACGGGTGGACAATGGCGAGAAACTGAGCGAATCGGACCTCAGTTTCCTGGCGCAGGTATTCGACGACATGCGAGACGTGACCCCGATTCTCGATCGTCATCCCGAACTGGCAGAGCTCGCGGGCAAGATGTCCGCGCTCTACAAGGAGATCACCTCGAAAGCGCTCGCCAACGAACAGGGCAGCTGAGCTTCGAGGGGGTCCTGCTCCCCCTCGCACCCGGGCCATGGACAGCCCGCTGGACCTGATCGCCGGCATCCTGCAATCCACGCTGCTGGTCCCGCTCACGCTGTTGCCGATCATCAACCCGATCGGCAACGTCCCAGGTCTTCATGTCGATCACGCGCGGCAACGGCATGCTCGCACGGCACATGTCCCGCCAGGTGGCGTTCAACGCCTGGCTCATCCTGATGCTGTCGATGCCGATCGGCACCCGGTTGCGGCAGATGTTCGGCATCTCGCTCGAGATCGTGCGGCTGGCCGGCGGGATGCTGGTCGCCGCGCTCGGCACGGCGCTCCCTGCCGCCATCGTCTACCTGTGTTACCGCTACGCGACCAATCTGCTGGCCCGGCTCGGTGATATCGGCACGATCGTCATGGGGCGCTTCGTGGCGTTCATCCTGATGCGCATCGGCCTGCAGACGATGTGGACCGGCTGGGCCGACCTGAACACCATCGCATGCTGACGCGCGAGCCGCACGACCAGGGAGCACGTGACATGCCGCTGGCGGGAAACGTACCGCACTGGCTGTTCTCGATGGTGGCCGCGGTGACGGTGTTCACCCTCATGTACGGTATCGGCCTGGCGCTGGTCCCCGGCGAGTCAGGCAGGTCTGGCGCCGGCGCGCGGCTACGCGAGCGGCGCACCGGATCGATCCGGTATGAGAGCCGAAATCAAGGACAGAGACCGCGGCATTGGATATCATTCAAACGGCTCCTGTTCAGGCGCAACCCGCGCCTTCATCACCCGAGTGAGGCACACATGAAATCTGCAATCCGCATTCCCATGATCCTGCTGGCGCTGCTCTTCGGTGCGGCACAGGCCCACGCCGACAAGTACTCGGATGCCATCGGGGTATTCAAGTCCGCCGGCGAGAGCAGCGCCTTCTTCAAAAAGAGTTACGGCTACGCGCTGTTCCCGACCATCGGCAAGGGCGGCATCGGCATCGGCGGCGCGCACGGCAAGGGTCGCGTCTACAAGCAGGGAACATACGTCGGCGACACCTCGGTGACGCAATTGACGGTCGGGCTCCAGCTCGGCGGTCAGGCCTACAGCCAGATCATCTTCTTCGAGGACAAGCGCGCCTTCGACGAGTTCACCAGCGGAAACTTCGAGTTCGGTGCCCAGGCCAGTGCCGTGGCGATCACCGCCGGAGCTTCGGCCACGGCCTCGACGACCGGCAGCTCGGCCGGTGCCAGCGGCGGCCAGCACGACGCATCGACCAAGGAGATCGGCGGCTACTACAAGGGCATGGCCGTGTTCACCGTCGCCAAGGGCGGCCTGATGTACGAGGCCTCGATCGGCGGGCAGAAGTTTTCCTACACGCCGAAGAAGTGAGAACTGGCTGTCACCTGGCCGCGCACTGCGCGGCCAGGCTTTGAGCCTCGGTCCTGTTGTCCGACGCAGGTCCGGCTGACGAGGGTGTCGCAAAACGCCTTCCGGCTCGGCGCATACGGCGATTTTCGGGTGTAGCGGCCCATGGCCGCGATATCGCGCGCATGGCGCGCTCCTACAGCGCTTCGCTCGAGGTCTTGCGAGTTTTTGCGACACGCCCTGAAGCCGGACCCACGACGGACCTACGACAGGCCCAGCCCTCTCGCCTGCTTCACCAGTTCCTCTGGCGAGATGAAAGTCTGCGCGCGCAGCGTGCCGCCGTAGTTGCCCACGATCTCCTTGAAGCGCCGTTCCCAGATGTTCTCGAACAGCACGATCAGCACGGTGTGATCGCACGGCATCTTCTCAGCAATCGCGCGGATATGCTCCACCGACAGGCCGAAATCGCCGGCTGCGGCCGCTCGCATCGCCGCTTCGGCACTGGCGCTCGCCGACGCGGGCGCACCGACACGGCGGCTCACGATCGCAGCCAGCAGCGCATTGATCCCGGGCGCGTCTTCGGCGTGCTCCAGCCTGCCGCCTTCCATGGCCGAGAGCTTGCCGTCGGCGTCCTTGCACACCAGCACGAAGGCGTCCGGCCGGACCGCACTGCCGGCCCAGAGGTCGCGCACGTCGTCCAGGAAATCGAACGGGAGCAACACGCGCGGGAACTCGGTGACCATCAGGTTCAGCGAACCCAGCCTCGCGAAATCCGGTGGTGCGGGCGCGGTCGGGCCCGCCGCCGCGCCCGGCACGGGCTCCTTGTCGCGGATGAAGATACCGAGGTGCATCAGCCTGGGATTGCCCGCAGCCGCACCCGCACCGCCCATGATCTGGTGCCAATGCCGCTCGAAGGCAGCGTGCGTGACCAGGGCCTTGCCCATATGCAGGTAGGGATCCTGGAAGTAGACGTACTCGTCGTCGACGCCGAGCACCACGATGTAATGGCCGTTGTCCCAATCGTCCTCGGGCCGCGGCGCCGAACTGCGCTGGCTGCGCCAGACCTGGCACAGCGCGATCATCGGGTGGTCGAAGCGCCGCACCTCGTCGAGCGTGAGGTTCTCGCGGGCCTCGGCCTCGAGCCCCAGCGCGCGCACGCCGCGCACGATGTTCTCCGGATAGGTGCCCACGTCCTCCGAGGTGCCGATCATGTTCATGATCGCGGTCTCGTCGAGATCGTGTCCCCAGTAGCTGAGCACCGCCTGCAACGCCGAGGCGCCGCAGGAGTATTCGGTGATCTGGCGTGTTCGGGTCAGCAGACGGAAATTGCTCATGGTACGGACTCCCGGGAGACTCAACCCGTGTAGCGCTTCGCGGCCTTGAAGAAATCGGTGCGTGGCAGCAGCGAGGGATCGATACCGAGCAGCAGCGCCACCGTCCGCGTCCCGCGCCCGTCGTGCAACTCGCCGAAGTGCAGCTCGCGCGCCACCGAATCGGGCCGGGAGCGCAGCACGTTGCGATGATCGAGGATCAGTGAGCGCTGCTCCAGCCACAGGCTCCTGGCGGGGGCCGCGAGCGCCTCGGCCAGCATGTCCAGGTGTGCATCGAGCGTGACCTCGTCGGGACCGAGCTCGGCGAGCTCGTCCTCGATGCGCGCAAGTTCCTTCTCCAGCGCCGCCGCATCCGACGGTCCTTGCGCGCCCTGCGCCTCGAAGCTCCAGCCGGCCCCCTGCAGCGCGGCAGACTTGCGCTGCAGCAGTTCGCGCTGCCCGGCCAGACCGGTGCGCGTGGTCCGCCGCGTGGCCATCGCCTCCAGAACCTGTGCCAGGATGTGGTCATAGGCGCGCCGCTTCAGCAGGCGTCGCGTTTCGGCCGCCTCGGCGCAGGGATCGACCAGGCGATGACCGTCGAAGCTGACGATCGTCTGCTGCACGTCGCGCTTGAGCACGCCGTCCTCGAGGTCGACGCCGAGCGTGTGCTTCTCGCTCATGCGAACCGTCAGCAGCGCTGTCAGCACCTGGCCGCCCGGCGCTCCCGCACGCAGCGCTTCCTCGACATTGCGGTCACGTCCGATCACCTCGAACATGCGCTCCGGCGAGGCGAACATCGCTCGCAGGCAGGCATCGCTGCGATAGTTCCCGATGGTCGCCGCGATGGGCGCCGGCAGCTCGTCGACCAGCCGCATAACGTGTTCGATCGTCGCCAGCGCCGGTTCGCGCAACCGCTTGCGGTAGCCACTGAGGGCGCGCAGGCGCGGATCGGTGCCATCGACCGCACGCTCTATCACCGCTTCGACGAGCGTCTCGGGCCAGGCGCTGGCCGTCGTGGTCTCCCGACCGAAAAGCGACTGGAAGAGTTTCAACATCGGTGTCGACCTTACCGGGGTGATGTGTCTGCGGCCCGGATCGCGCTGCCCGCGCCGGACTCGAACGCCGCCACGGCCGAATGCAGGCTGGGGAACAGCCGCCGCTCACCGAGCAGTTCCGCGAGCCCTGTGCGTCGCACCTGCGCCAGCGCCTCGGGATTGAGCGCCGCGAACCAGACCTCGACGCCCTGCTCGCGCAGCGACGCCTCCCAATCCACCAGCCCCTTCAGCGCCGTATATTCGAAATCCAGGATGGCGCGACAGTCCAGGATCATGACTCTCGGCGCCGACGCCTCGATCAGCGCACGCAGCTTGTCGCCGATGTTCTCCGCGTTGCCGAAATAGATCCGTCCCTCGGCGCGCGCGATCAGCAGCCCGGGCAGCGCCGGATCGGTCATCGGCGCATCGCCGACGGGCTCGAAATCGGTCGAACCGGGGCGGCGGCGCACGGCATAGACCGGCGGATTGCTCGACTGATAGAGCAGGCTGAGCAGTGAGAGTATGACGGCCACGAGGATGCCCTTCAGCGTGCCGAGCAGCACCACGCCGGCGAGCGCCACGATCGCCCAGCGGAACTCGGGCTGGCGCACACGCCGGATGGCTGCGATCTCGCCCGGGTCGATGAGCCCGATCGAATAGGCGACCACCACCGCGGCGAGCGTGGCGTAGGGCAGCGCGCCCATGGCCGGCGCGAGGAACAGCATCGTGGCCAGTGCGCCCGCGGCGGTGACCAGGCCGGCAACCTGGGTGCGCGCGCCGGCATTGGCATTCACCGCGGTCTGCGAGGTCCCGCCCCCGCACGGCATCGCGCCTAAGACGCCGGCCGCCACGCTCGCCACGCCGGTGGCGATCAGTTCCTGACCGGGATCGATGCGCGTCTCGCCGCGACGGTGGAACGCGCGCCCGGCAGCAATGGATTCGGTGAAACTCATCAGCGCGATGCCCGCCGCGGCGGGCCACAGCGGCAGCAGCAGCGAGTGCTCGGGCAGCGTGAAGGCAGGAAGCCCGGCCGGGATCGCGCCGACCACGCTGACACCGGTGTCGGCGAGCCCGAGCAGCAGCGAGGCGACGATCGCGCCGCCAACCACGACCAGCGGCGCCGGCGCCCGCGGGGTGAATGCATGCATCAGGGCAATGGCCGCGAAGCTCGCGCCCGCGACCAGCACGGTTGGCAGCGATGCCTCGGGCAGGTGGCTGCCGATCGCCAGCAGGTCGCGCAAAAACCCGCTCTTCTCGATGTGCAGCCCCAGCAGCTTCGGCAACTGGTCCACCACGATCACCAGTCCGATGCCAGCCTTGAATCCGGTGAGCACCGGATCGGAAATGAACTTGGCGATCCCGCCGAGGCGCAGCACGCGGGCCAGCATCAGCATCAGGCCCACCAGCACGGTGAGTGTCGCGGCAGCCGTGGCGAGCGGCACGCCGGGGTGGCCCGCGAGCGTGTCGCCGAGCGCCGCCGCCGTGAGGATCGCGATGGTCGTGGTGGTGCTCACGCTCAGCGTCGCCGAGGTACCCAGCGCCGCGTAGACTATCAGCGGCACGAAGGCGGTGTAGAGCCCGACCTGCGGCGGCAGCCCGGCGATGGTGGCATAGGCCATCGCCTTGGGGATCACGACCGCCGCCGTCGTCAGCCCGGCGACGACGTCGGGAGCGAGCCACGCGCGCTGGTAGCGGGCGAGCCAGCCCGCGGCGGGCAGCAACGACAACGGCGAGCCGGATGGGCGCATAAGCGAATTGCTCGATAGGGTGTGCGAATTTTCGCCGGGCAGTATACGGTCGATCACGCGGCGCTTGCGACGAACAGGCCGGCAGTCTCTTGGCAATTCACGACATTCGGGAATTTCACAGGTATTTCTCGAGCGGCAGCAGCGAGATCATCGCCGCGCTCGCCCGGCGCGACCACGACGCCCGCGGTTCCCGGTTCAGCGTGACCGCCTCGCTGCCCTCGCCCTCCAGCCACTGCGCGCGGCCACGCGGATCCGCCACCACGCGCCAGCTGTTCGCGGGCGCCATGTTCAGCTCGATGTCCGCAGCAACCTGCGCCGCCAGCTCGGGGCTCTCGATCACGAGTCCCGATTCCGCATTGAGGAAGCGCGAGCGCAGGTTGAGGTTGAGCGAGCCCACGTAGACCGTGCGACGGTCGAAGACGAAGGTCTTGGCATGCAGCCCGAATACGTGCTCACTGCCGCAGGCGGAACCATTCAGCACCAGGCCGCGGCACGAGGCCGCATCGGGGCGCATCTCGTAGAGCTCCACCCCGCTGGCCAGGATGGCGTCGCGCCGCCGCGCATAGGCGCCGTGATTGGCCGTGACGTCGTTGGAGGCCAGCGAATTGGTCAGTGCGCGCAGGCGCATCCCGCGCGCGTGCATGGCGCGTATCGCGTCCACGGACTGCTGGTCCAGCACCAGGTAGGCCGACTCGATCAGTATCTCCTCGCGCGAGGCCGACGCCAGCGCGCCCAGCGCCGCCGCGCTCGTCTGCGTGACCGTGGTGTCGGCGAGCGCGGCGCCGCTCGGCGGACCGTCGTGCACCAGCCGCGCGGGTGCCCAACGCATCGCGTCGATGCTGCCGCTCACGTGCCCGAGGCCGGCCACCCCGTCCTGCGGCAGCGCCCCGTAGAGCTGCGCGAGCCTCGCGCTGTCGTCGGCGACCCGCCTGGCGCGCGACTGGAGGTCACCGGCACGAACGCCATTGCCGAACTCGGTCACGGGACGCGCCAGCACCGAGTTCCAGAACGCATCGAACATCTGCGCGGTATCGGTCACCACGGGCCCGACCGCCACCACGTCGCGGTCACGGAAATTGAGCGTCGCGTGGGCATCGAAATACTCGTCACCGATGTTGCGCCCGCCGATAATGGTGACGCTGCCATCGACGGTGAAGGACTTGTTGTGCATGCGGCGATTGAGCCGCGAGAACTCGCGCAGGAACCCCAGAGCCCAGCGCAGGCCGCGGCGCTGGAGTGCCGGGTTGTAGATGCGGATCTCGATGTTCGGGTGCTGGTCGAGCAGCGCGAGCACGTCGTCGCGTGCGCCCACGTTGATGTCGTCCAGCAGCACGCGCACGCGTACGCCGCGCCCGGCCGCCGCGTAGAGCCGCGCCGCCATGTAGCGTCCGGTGGCGTCGCTGTTCCAGATGTAGTACTGCGCATCGATGGAGCGCTCGGCCGCCTCGATCAGCGCCGCGCGCTCCAGGAACGCATCACGCCCGGTGTCGAGCAGGCGGATGCCGCTGTCACTGCCGTGCGCCGTGGTGGCCGACAGCACGCGCGACCCCAGCGCGGTCGAGCCTGCCAGTTCGCGCGGCAACGCATCTGCACGTGGCGCCGGCTCGGTGGGCAGCGTCGCGCAGGCGGACAGGAGCAGCGCCAGGACCATGCCCGATGCAGCGCACGCTCCCCGGGCCGCCAACGCCCGCGTGACGCCGCGAAATTCCCGACCCGCCTGCATGCAATGAACCTCCCGAACCGCCTGACTCGTGCACGGCCCGGCCCGCATGTCAGACCCGGTGGCGACGACGCACCCCGAAAAG
>JAGPES010000387.1 GCA_018057015.1 Pseudomonadales bacterium
GCTCCTCGTCGGTCAACTCGATCTTCGGGGCAACTCTCATGTGCGCATTCTCCATCCCGATGCCAGCTTAAGGCATTGGAGTCGAAGAATCACGATAGGTTCCTTCAAGACTGCAACACTACACTAGCGGCCGAAGGCCGACTCGTGCACCTGTGCGCGTTCCGCGAGGACGCCGGGGAGGCGCAGGCGGGCAATGGCGCACAGTCGCAGATGGTGCGGGCGTCGAGGCGGCGCAGGCTCCACTGATACATGAGCGGATCCCCGCGGCGCCACCTCGAGCGGCTGCCGGCACGCCGCGGGCCGGCCCACGGCTCGAGCGCGCTAGGCAGCCACCGCGTCGCAGGCATCCGCGCAGTCGAGGCAGGCGTCCTCGCAGGCCTTGCACTCCGGGTGGTGGGCGGAGTGCGGCTTGCAGGCCTCGGCGCAGCTGCGGCAGAACTGCGCGCAGGTCCTGGCCAGCGCCTTCAGGTCTTCCGGCTTCGCGTTGACGTGGCCGGTCACCGCGAAGGTCGCCTCCACCACCGGGAGCATGTTCATCACGGAGCGCTGGCAATCGGCCATCAACGCGGTGCCTGAGGCCAGGTGGTCGGTGCAGCGTGCCAGGCAGTACCTGCCTTCCCTCATGCAGGTGGCGGTCGACTCGATCAGGCGCTTGTGCGCGGCCGACAGCGGCGGGGCGGGCGCCGCGTCCTTCATGGCGTGGCCGGCATGTGGGTCAGCGGGCGCATCCGCTTCGGCGAATGCGACCGCGCTGGCGAGCACGGCTCCGAGGCCGGCCAGCCCGGCAATGACGTCACGGCGCTGGTGCAGGGTATCGTTGGGCATGGAGACCTCCTTTCTCGTGGTGCATCGGGATGTTGGCGGGTGCGATTCTGTGCCCGCCGCCGGGACGATGCAACCGCCCGCGCGAGGCAGGCGCAACAGCAGAGCGGCGGTCGCGCAGACGGGCGAACGTTCAGCGGGTTCTCAGTTGTGCGTGCCCGTACTGGCGTGGGTGAGCTCGTGCACCGTGCCCGTCGCGATGCCCGGATAGATGCCGCTGCGCTGAACCCGTGCGGGCGACGGCGCCACCGTCACGATCATCACCGAGGCCACCTGCCCCGCGGCGTCCACGGTGAGCACGGCCGTGAGCCTGGGGCGGGCGAGCCAGTTGCGGTCCGCTTCGTCGGCGCGCACGAAACCAGCCAGGCACTCGCCGAATACCGGGGAGCGCGCGAGCTCCAGCCGACACCCCTTGCCCGGCGCGCCGCGCAGCGCGTCGATCTTGCGCGCCACGTGCTCGCGCACCGGGCGCCGCCCGTGCACGATGTCGAATACCTGCTGCGATCCGTACTGCACGTCGTCGGCGAACAACCCGTTGAGCCAGTCGCGATCCAGCGTGTTGAAGGCGAGCGCGTAGCGCGTGCAGGCCCGCGCCAGCACGGGCTTGTCACTCGCGGCTATCCAGTCGGCAGTGCGGGTGTCGTCGGGCAATGAGCGCATGCAGGGTCTCCTCCTCGTTACTCTCCAATTGCAATATGGACCCTTGGAGCCTCAGGGGATGAGGCTGCCCTCCGATGCCATGATCCAGGCCAAGCCCTGCCATTCTTTAATGTTTCGATGAACATCTCGTGACGCAGCGCATCGATTTTCACCGTGCGTGGGCGCAGGCAGCAGGCCACGAAAAAAACCCCGATTTCCGCTTGCATCCGGAGTCGGCTCGCGGCTATCTTGTGCCCAGCGCCGATTTGAACCTCAGCTTGCGGGCGCTCTACAAATCCAGCTAAAGCGGTCTTCCCCGGAAACCCGCTTTGGCACGCAAGCCGAGCGGGTTTTTTGTTTTTCGAACTACGCATCGCGAGTGAGCCGGAAGCTCCGCCAACCTGCCTGCCTGGGCAAGGTGGTATTCCCCCGCAGGGGGAGATGTGGCCGCAAGGGCAACCAAGCAGGTCATCCCGTGCCTCCGGCTCCTCGCCTCGCGTGCAAGCAAGCAAAGGAGCACACCATGTCTGCGCACGATGGTTCCACGCCGGACGCCCCCGCGTTCACGCCCGACGAACTGGCCCTGCTGGGGCTCTTCCATGCCGGGGTGCGCGCGCACGTGCTGCGCGCGCGCTACGGCCTCGACCCCTGGTCCGTGGTGAATCGCCACCGGCAGTTGCCGCGCGCGGAATTTGCACGCATCCGCGAGCTGGCCGATCGCGCCGCGGCCGCGGCGGGGAGGGGCGCATGAGCACGCCGCTCACGGCGAAAGCGCGGCGCCCTCGTCCGCATAAATGCGGACCCACAGGGCAGAAGAGTCCGCATGAGGGCGGGCCCGCGGCGGTGGCCGAAGACCGCTTCGCGGCGATCGGCGCCTACGGCTTTCGCCAGGTGCAGATCGCGCTGCTGGCCGCGCTCGTCACCGAGGACCCGCTGCTGCTCGTCGGCCGCGCCGGCACCGGCAAGACCTTCCTGTTGAACAGCGTCAGCGAGGCGCTGGGGCTCGAGCACCGGCACTACAACGCGAGCCTGATCGCCTTCGACGACCTCGTGGGCTTCCCCTACCCTGACGAGGCGCGCGAGAGCGTGCGCTTCCTGCAGACGCCGGCCACCATCTGGGGGGCCGAATCGGTGCTGGTCGACGAGATCAGCCGCTGCAAGCCCGAGCACCAGAACCGCCTCTTCTCCCTGGTGCACGAGCGGCGCATCCAGGGCATCGCGCTGGAAAAACTGCGCTACCGCTGGGCCGCGATGAACCCGGCCGGTGCGGACCAGCAGGGCGCGGGCGAATACCTCGGCAGCGAACCGCTCGACCCCGCGCTCGCCGACCGCTTCGCGGTAGTGGTCGAGGTGGGCGACTGGGCCGATCTCAGCGAAGCGCAACAGCGCCTGGTGGCGCACCCGGGCGGCGAGGGGCGCGTAGCCGATGACGGCGGCGGGCTGCGCGCCGACGTGGCGGCGTGGCGAAGTGCCTTCCTCGCCGCGCTGCCCGGTTGCCCCGCGGGCATCGTCGACTACGCGCGCATCGTCACCGGCGAGCTGGGTGCGGCGGGCGTGCGGCTCTCGCCGCGGCGCGCGCGCCTGATCGCGCGCAGCCTGCTGGCCGCCACCGTGATCGAGCACGGCGCGGTGGAGGCCTCGTTCCGCACCATCCTCGAGTGCAGCCTGCCGCAGCGCGCCTCGGGCGAGGCGCCGCCGGCGGCGAAGATCGCGGCGGCGCACCGCCTGGCGTGGGACGCGACTCTCGCCACGGGCGAGCGCCAGTGGCTGGTGTCCTTTCACCTGCAGCGCAGGTTGCCGAAGCAGCTGCGCCTGCTGGCCGAGACCTGTCCCGGCCCCGACACCGGCACGCTCGCCGTGGAGCAGCTGCTGGCGCACGAATCGCGCGAGCGCGCGGCCGCCTTCGCGCTGGCCGCCTACCCCGCCGCGCTCGCGGGTGTCCTGAACATCGGCGCCGAGGGCGTGGCCGATCTCGGGCGACTCGCGAGCGAACTGCTCACCGTCGAGGGCGAGCTGAAGTGGCAGGAGCGCCTGCAGGAGCAGAACACCACGCATGCGGAATTGACGCGCCTGTCGCAGGTGCTCGAGGGCCTCGAGGGCGCGCGCCTCGAGCGCGCGCGGCAGCTCTTCTATTGGGCGCTGGCGAAGAACGTGCCGCTGGAGAAGCCGGCGGCGCTGGAGCAGGAGTTCCACGCCGCGGTGCAGTACCTCGCCGGGAGGTTGCCGTGATTCCCCCCGTGGGTTCGGTTTCAGCCGAAC
>JAGPES010000388.1 GCA_018057015.1 Pseudomonadales bacterium
GCACCATGCCGATATTGGTCATCGCCGGTTCGCACAACACGGCGGCCACGTCACCGGGCGCGAGCGCGGCCTCCAGCGCCGCGAGATCGTTGAAGGGCGCCGCGCGGCTGGTCTTCGCGAGGTTGCGCGCCTGGCCGATCAGTCCCGGGCGATGCACCGTGCGTCCCTCGCGCCAGCGCACCATCACGTCGTCCACGGTGCCGTGGTAGCAGCCGTCGAAGACCACCAGCACCTTGCGCCGCGTGATCGCGCGCGCCCAGCGCAGCACGAAGCGGTTGGCGTCGGTCGCCGTCGTCGCGACCTGCCACAACGGCAGGCCGAAGCGCGCTGCCAGCAGCTCGCCGGCCACCACGGCGTCCTCGCCGGGCAGCATCGTGGTCAGCCCGTTCGCACCCTGTTCCGCGATGGCGCGCGCGATGGGCGGCGGCGAGTGCCCGAACATGCTGCCGGTGTCGCCCAGGCAGAAGTCCACGTACTCGTGGCCGTCGACGTCCTGGAAGCGCGCGCCGCGCGCGCCGCCCACGAACAGCGGGCAGGGCGTGGACCAGTCCGCCATCCAGTGCATCGGCACGCCGCCGAACAGCGACTGTTGCGCACGCCCGGCCAGCGCCACGGAGCGCGGGTTGTGTTCCAGGAAGCGCGTGCGCTCGCGGTCGGCGACGGCCGCTACGGCCGGTTCGGCAATGCCGCTGGCGGTCATGGGTCGGGATCCTCGGGCAAGGACCCGAATGCTGTGCATGCCGCGTGTGCCTGTCAAAGGGGCGGGCTAACCCGAAATGGTTAGGGAGCCGGCGTCCGCGATTCCCGGTGTCGGGCGTGTTGGCGTCGCGCGGCAGTTTTACGCGTTGACAGCCCTGCGCGTCGTCCCTAGCCTTTGCTTAACAAACGTTAGGTAGGTAGTTGGCATGGCCGTGCGCCAACAGGTGTCCGAACGGGATACCCGCGAGCACATCCTGCGCCGGGCGATCAGCCTGTTCGCCGAGGGTGGTTACGCGGGCGTATCCGTGCGCGATGTGGCGGCCGGCGTCGGCATCAGCGCGGCGGCGCTCTATCACCACTTCCCCGACAAGCAGGCGCTCCACCTCGCGGCGATGGAGTACGCGTTCGCGCGCAACGAGTACGGCATCGTCGCCGCCCTGCAGAGCGAGTTGCCTCCGCTCGAGCGGCTCGGGTGCTTCGTGACGCGCTTCGCGACGCTGGTGGCCGGCGACGTGGAATTCTGCAAGCTCGTGCAGCGCGAGCTGCTCGACGGCGACGAGGCACGGCTCGAGATCCTGTCGCAGCACGTGTTCCGCAGGCCGCACGCGGCCATCGTCGCGCTTGCGCGCGAGCTCGCCCCCGATTTCGACCCCTACATGCTGGCCGATTCCGTGATCGGTCTGGTGCTGTTCAGTTTCCAGACCGCGCCGTTGCGGCGTCATCTGGCGGAGCGCGGCGGGCGGCCCGAACGCCCCGAAGACATCGCCCGCCACGTGATGACCCTGCTGACGCGGGTCTTCGCCCATGAGGATTCCCCGTGATGCTGCGTCGAATTGCCCTGTTCCCGCCGCTGTGCCTGGCGCTCGCACTGGGCGCCGGCTGCTCCAGCGAGAAAGACGAAGTTCCGGCGGCGCCCGCCGGCACGCTGGTCAGCGTCGCCGTCGCGCGCACGCAGGACGTGCCGGTGCTGCTGACATCGATCGGACGCCTCGAGAGTCGCGCCGCGCCGCTGGTGGCGGCGGAAATGGACGGGCGCGTGCTGCGCCTGGCGGTGGACGAAGGGGCCGGAATTGCCGCGGGCGCCGTGCTGGCCGAGATCGACTCGACCTCGGTCACGCTGGAAACGCGTGCCGCGAAGGCCGAGCTCGGGCGCATCGCCGCGCTGCTCGCGAACGAGGAGCGGCGCGTCGAACGCTTTCGCACGCTGGCCGCCAGGGAGCTGATCTCGCGCGAGCAGCTCGATGACACCGAGGCGCAGCTGGCGGTGCTGCGCGCGCAGCGCGATGCCGTCGAGGCGCGTCTGCGCATCGTCGAGGACCAGCTCGGGAAGACCGTGATCCGCGCGCCGCTCGCCGGGCGCATCCAGAAGCGCCTGGTGTCGGTGGGCGATTTCGTCAAGCGAGGCAGCCCGTTGTTCGAGATCGCGACCAGCGCCAGCCTGCGCGCGCTGCTGCCGGTGCCGGAGCCGCTCGCGGCCAGGGTCGCGCCCGGGCTCGCGGTGAAGCTCGGCTCGCCGCTCACGCCGGACCGGCACGCCACGGGGGTGATCACCGAGCTGCGGCCCGCCGTGGGCGCGGCGAACCGCGCGGTGTGGGCGATCGTGGACGTCGAGAACCCCGGCGAATGGCGACCCGACGCGACGGTGCGCGGCGAGATCGTGCTGGCGATGCACGCCGACGCGGTCGTGGTGCCCGAGCAGAGCGTGATACGTCGCCCCGCGGGCGAGGTGGTCTACGCGATCGTCGACGGCAAGGCCGCGCAGCGCGTGGTCACGCCGGGCGAGCGCCTGGAAGGGCTGGTGGAGATCGTCGCCGGGCTCGCCGCCGGCGAGCAGGTGGCTGTCGAGGGCGCGGCCTATCTCAGTGACGGCGCGCCGGTGCGCATGGCGGGGACCGCGCCGTGAACCTGCCCGAACTCTCGGTACGCCGGCATGTGCTGGCGTACATGCTCTCCGGCGTGCTGGTGCTGTTCGGCGTGATCAGCTTCGATCGCATCGGCGTCGACCGCAACCCCGAGGCGGATTTCCCGATGATCACCGTGGTCACGCGCCTGCCCGGCGCCAACCCCGAGATCATCGACTCGAGCATCACCAACACCATCGAGAAGATCGTCAACGGCGTGGCCGGCATCGACCACGTCGAATCGATATCGGCGCCCGACCGCTCGATCGTGCGCGTGAAATTCGAGATGGACAAGGACATCGACGTCGCCTTCAACGAGGTGCAGGTCAAGATCAACCAGATCCTGCCGCAGCTGCCCGAGGAGGCCGACCCGCCGGTGGTCGCGAAGGTGGAGATCGGCGGCACGCCGGTGATGTGGCTCACGCTCAGCGGCGACCGCACGCTGCAGCAGTTGAACGTCTACGCCGAGAACGAGGTCAAGAAGCGCCTGGAGACCATCGCCGGCGTGGGCGAGGTGCGCATCGGCGGCGAGCGCGAGCGCACGATCCGCGTCGAGCTCGCGCTCGAGCGCATGGCGGCCTTCGGCGTGACGGTGCAGGACATCCAGGCCGCGTTCCGGCGCGAGCACGTGCGCTTGCCGGGCGGCTTCCTCGTCGGCGGCACCGGGGAGGACCTGCTGAAGGCGGATCTCGAGTTCCACGACCTCGATGCGCTCGCGCGGATGATCGTGGCGCACCGCGAGGGCGCGCCGGTCCGCCTGGGCGACGTGGCGCGCATCGAGGACGGTGTGGCGGACTTCCGCGTGCTCGCGCGCTTCAACGGCGAGCCGACGGTAGGCATCGGCGTCGTCAAGGTCACCGGGGCGAACACGGTCGAGATCGTGAACGAGGTGAAGCGGCGGCTGGAGACCGAGATCGTGCCGCAGTTGCCCGCGGGCGTGGAGATCGGCATCGCGCACGACGAAGGCGAGCTGATCGGGCAGATCGTCGCGGCGCTGGAAGAGCACCTGGTGCTCGGCACGCTGCTCACGGCGCTGGTGGTGCTCGGCTTCCTGCGCAACCTGCGCGCCACCGCGATCGTCTCGGCGGCCATCCCGGTCTCGCTGCTGGG
>JAGPES010000389.1 GCA_018057015.1 Pseudomonadales bacterium
CAACAACGGCAAGCAGTATCGGCCCCATATCGTGCGCCATGTGGTGGATTCGCTCAGTGGCGAGCGCCGCGCGGTCGAGCGCGAGCCGGTGCGCGAGATCCCGCTCAAGCCCGCCAATGTGAAGGCAGTGCTCGACGGCATGGTTGGCGTCAATAGCGAGGGCACCGGCAGGCGCGCCTTTCAGGGGGCGGCCTACACCTCGGGCGGCAAGACCGGTACGGCGCAGGTGTTCTCGCTGCGCGGCCAGCGCTACGAGGAGAAGCGCCTGCGCGAGCGCTTGCGTGACCATTCCTGGTTCATCGCCTACGCGCCGGCACAAGCGCCACAGATCGCACTCGCGGTGCTGGTCGAGAATGGCGGCTTCGGCGCGCAGTCGGCGGCGCCGATCGCACGCCAGGTGATGGATTATTACCTGCTGCACCAGCGCGCAGGGGGGCCGGCGGCAGAAGACGCCGAGGCCGACGAGGCCGACGAGAGCGTGGACGCCGAGCCTAAGGACGAGGAGGTTGTCGAGCCCGCCGCCGAGCCTGGGCTCCCCGCCCGCGGCGCAGCGCGCTCGCCGGCGCCTGCAGCCGGGAGGCGTGCTCAATGAGCGGCTCGCGTTTCAACCCGATCGCGCTCGTGCGCGCCTTCCTGCGCCCGCTCGACCCCATCCTCATGCTCGTGCTCGGCCTCTTGCTGGGCGCTGCCTGGGTGCTGATGCAGAGCGCCTCGCCCGAACGGCTCGACACGCAGATCACCCACATCGGTATCGCGCTCGCCGGCATGTGGGTGCTGGCCTGGCTCAAGCCGCAGCGCCTGCTGTCGTTCGCCGTGCCGCTGTACCTGCTCGGCGTGCTGCTGCTGGTCGCAGTCGAGCTCTTCGGCGAGGTGTCCAAGGGCGCGCAGCGCTGGCTCGACCTCGGCGTGGCGCGCATCCAGCCCTCCGAACTGATGAAGATCGCGATGCCCTTGATGCTGGCGTGGTTCTTCCAGTTGCGCGAGGGGCAGACGCGCTTTCTCGACTTCATCTTCGCCGGCGTGCTGTTGCTGGCGCCGGTGGGGCTGATCCTGATCCAGCCCGACCTCGGCACCAGCCTGCTGGTGGCGGCATCGGGCATCTACGTGATCTACTTCGCCGGCCTGTCGTGGAAGCTGATCATCCCGCTGGTGCTGGTGGTGGTGATCGGGCTGGGCTCGATCGTCGCCTTCGGCGACACCCTGTGCCAGCCCGAGGTCGACTGGCAGGTGCTGCGCGAATACCAGAAGCAGCGCGTGTGCACCCTGCTCGACCCCACCCGCGACCCGCTCGGCAAGGGCTTCCACATCATCCAGTCCACGATCGCGATCGGCTCCGGCGGCGTGATGGGCAAGGGCTGGATGGACGGCACGCAGACCCACCTCGCCTTCCTGCCCGAGCGCCACACCGACTTCATCTTCGCCGTGCTCGCCGAAGAGTTCGGCCTGGTCGGCGCGCTGGTGCTGCTCGCCACCTACGTCATGCTGCTGCTGCGCGGCTTCCACATCGCTGCCAATGCGCCCACCCACGCCTCGCGCCTGCTCGCCGGCGCGATCACGATGATCTTCTTCACCTATGCCTTCGTGAACATGGGCATGGTGAGCGGCATCCTCCCCGTGGTGGGCGTGCCCTTGCCGTTCATCAGCTACGGTGGAACCGCGCTCGTCACCCTGTGTCTGGGTATCGGCATCCTGATGAGCATCCAGCGCAGTCGTTTTGCCGACAAGAACTGAAGGCCAGAGAACATCATGAACTCCGAGCGCTCCCCATTGCCGGCCGTACGCGCGGGCGTGCGTCCATTCCCCGACCGGTCCCCTGCCGTGCTGCGCCGCACGGCGCTTGCCCTCGGCCTGGCCTGCGCCGCCGTGCTGCTGTCGGCCTGCGGCTCGACGCCCAGGCGCGATGCCGACGAGGCGAGCGCGCCTGCGCCCGACACGACCACGCCTTCGGTTACGCGCCGTAGCGGCGGTGGCTACTACAAGGACGACGGCCCGGACGACGAGGTCCCCGACAACCTCGACGCGATCCCCGATGCCGAGCCGCGCGACGAGCCGCTGCACCGCTTCGCCAACCGCCCCTACCACGTCATGGGGCAGAGCTTCGTGCCCGCCACCGAACTGCGCCCCTTCCGCCAGCGCGGCCATGCGAGCTGGTACGGACGCCGCTTCCACGGCAACCCGACCTCGAGCGGCGAGCCCTACGACATGTACGCGATGACGGCCGCGCATCCGACGCTGCCCATCCCGAGCTATGCGCGCGTCACCCATCTGGGCAACGGGCGCTCGGTGGTGGTGCGGGTGAATGATCGCGGCCCCTTCCTGCGCGGGCGGGTCATCGACCTGTCGTATGCCGCCGCGCACAAGCTCGGCTACATCAACGCCGGCAGCGCGCAGGTCGAGGTCGAGCAGATCCTGCCGAGCGAGGCGCCGCTGATGGCGGCCACGCGCAAGGTGCCGCCGCTGCGCGCACGCGCCAACGAAGGCGTGGTGGCGGCCGATACCCCGCGGCCGGAAGCGCGGACGCTGGCGCCGCTCGCCCAGGCCGCGCCTGCCGCTGCGCAGGCCGCGGCTGCGCCGGTGACGACGGCCTCGGCGGTAGCTGCGGCGCCGGCCTCAGTAGCGCCCTCGGCGACGGCCCCGGTGGTGAGCGCCGCGCCCGCGCCCGCCGAATGCGGCCCATCCCCCGCCTGCGGCGCCGCCGAAGGCCTTGCCCCGCCGATCGCGTCGGCCAGCGGCGGCATCTTCCTGCAACTGGGCGCGTTCTCGTCCTACGCCAACGCCGAGGGCTTCCGCGACACGGTGCAGGGCCGGGCCGGGACGCTGGCCAAGCGCTTCGAGCTGTTCGCCGACGGCGAACGTTTCCGCCTCCACGCCGGTCCCTACGAGTCCATGGATGCCGCGCGCAATGCGGCCGATCGCATGGGCACGCTGCTCAAGCTCAAGCCGCTGGTGATCGTGCGCTGATGCGCTTGCCGCCGGCGTCGGGTTGAAACAAAGGCTTTCGACTTTTGGCCCATCCGGGGGTGCCGCCTATAATCGGGCACTCCCGCTTTTCTTCAATTCTCCCCAGGTTTTTCCAATGCGTTTTCTGATTGCCGTACTCGTTTCACTGTTTTCCCTGAGCGCGCTGGCGCAGTCGGTGCCCGCGCCGGCGCTCGCCGCCAACGCCTGGGTGCTGGTCGACCACGCCACCGGCCAGGTGCTGGCCGGCAAGGATCCCGATGCCCGCATCGAGCCGGCCTCGCTGACCAAGCTGATGACGGCTTATCTGACCTTCGCTGCGCTCAAGGCCGGCACTATCACGCCCGACCAGGTGGTGCCGGTGTCGACCAAGGCGTGGCGCATGGAAGGCTCGCGCATGTTCATCGAGCCGAACAAGCCGGTCACCGTCGACGAGCTGATCCGTGGCGTCATCGTGCAGTCCGGCAACGACGCCTGCGTCGCGCTCGCCGAGACCATCGCCGGCAGCGAGGAAGCCTTCGCTGCGCTGATGAACCGCGAGGCCCAGCGCCTGGGCATGGTCAACACCAACTTCACCAACTCCACCGGCCTGCCCGACCCGCAGCTCTACACCTCCGCCAACGATCTCGCGCGCCTGGCCGCGGCGATCGTGCGCGACTTCCCCGAGTACTACAGCCTGTATTCGCTCAAGGAATTCACCTACAACAACATCAAGCAGCCCAACC
>JAGPES010000390.1 GCA_018057015.1 Pseudomonadales bacterium
GTGACTGTTGCTGTCGCCTTCCACTGTGGGTCGGCATTCATGCCGACTGGTGCCCCTGTGACTGTTGCTGTCGCCTTCCACTGTGGGTCGGCATTCATGCCGACTGGTGCCCCTGTGACTGTTGCTGTCGCCATGAATGGCGACCCACAGCAGAGGGTGTCCCACAACAAATGGCAGCCTACAGCATCGCCTCGTCAAAGGTCATTATCGCCTCGGCGCCCGCCTGCACCGCCTCGGCGTGCATCCGCGCGCGCGGCAGGATCTGCTCGGCATAGAAGCGCGCCGTGAGCAGCTTGGCGCGCAGGAAGTCCGCATTGTCGCCACCGGCCGCCAGCCGGCGCTCCGCGGCCAGCGCCGCCACGCCGAGTTGCCAGCCGCCGGCCACGGTACCCGCGAGCATCAGGAAGTTCCAGGCAGCAGCACCCGGCACCACGCCCGCGGCATCGGCGTTCGCGCGAATCCAGTCGGCGCCGGCCTGCAGCGAGTCGATCGCCCGCGCGAGCCGCGCCCCGATATCGGCCAGCGCACCGGCATCCAGCGCCGCGGCCACGCCGCGCATCTCCGCCAGCAGCGACCTCATGCCCGCACCGCCGTCACGCAGGAACTTGCGCCCGACGAGATCCAGCGCCTGGATGCCGTTGGTGCCTTCGTAGATCGGCAGGATGCGCGCATCGCGCAGGTGCTGCGCGGCGCCCGTTTCCTCGATGAAACCCATGCCGCCGTGCACCTGCACGCCGAGCGAGGTGATCTCCATCGACATTTCCGTGCACCAGCCCTTGACGATCGGGGTGAGCAGCGCGATGCGCTCCTCGTGGAACTGCCGCTCCGCGGGGTCGGGCGAATGGTGGATGCGGTCCTGGCTGCCCATCGTGACGTAGGCCAGCGCGCGACCGGCCTCGGTCAGCGCCTTCATCTGCAGCAGCATGCGGCGCACGTCGGGATGATGAATGATCGGGGCGCGCGCCGGGCCAGCGGGCACCGCGCCCTGCACGCGCTCGCGCGCGTAGGCCACGGCGCGCTGTCGCGAGCGTTCGGAAACAGCCACGCCCTGCAGCCCGACCGAGAGCCGCGCGTGGTTCATCATCGTGAACATGCAGGCGAGGCCCTTGCCCTCCTCGCCCACCAGGTAGCCGATGGCGCCGCCGTCGTCGCCGAAGCTCATCACGCAGGTAGGGCTGGCGTGGATGCCGAGCTTGTGTTCGACCGAAACCGGGTACACGTCATTGCGCGCGCCGAGGCTGCCATCGGCGTTGACGAGAAACTTCGGCACCAGGAACAGCGAGATGCCCTTCACGCCGGGCGGCGCGTCCGGCAGGCGCGCCAAAACCAGGTGGATGACGTTCTCCGTCATCCCGTGGTCGCCCCAGGTGATGTAGATCTTGTTGCCGAAGACGCGGTAGTGGTCGCCCGCGCGCTCGGCGCGCGCGGCCACCGCCGCGAGATCCGAACCCGCCTGGGGTTCGGTGAGGTTCATGGTGCCCGTCCATTCGCCGGAGATCATCTTCGGCAGGTAGGTCTGCTGCAGCGCCTCGCTCCCGTGCGCGAGGATCGCATCGGTGGCGCCCTGCGTCAGCAGCGGGCACAGGCCGAAGGCGATGCCGGCTGACTGGACCATCTCGAGCACCGCGGTGGCGAGCACCACCGGCATGCCCTGGCCGCCGAGCCCGGCGGGAAACGGCAGGCTGTTCCAGCCGCCGTCGACGTACTGCCAGTACGCCTCCTTGAAGCCGTCGGCCTGCACCACGCCGCGCTTCTCGACGCGCGTGCCCTGGCGATCGCCCGGCCAGTTCAGCGGTGCGATCAGCTCCTCGCTCAGCTTGGCCACGCCTCCGAGCACCGCCTGCACGACGTCTGACGTGGCTTCCTCGAAGCCCGGCAGCGCCGCGATCCCCGCCATGCCGACATGCTCTTCCAGCACGAAGGCGATTTCGGTGAGGGGGGCTTTGTAATCGCTCATTGCTTCTCTCCAGTGCAAAACAAGATTCATGTATGTGCCGCCGCGGGCGCTGGTGTCGGCGATGTGGGTCGCCATTCATGGCGACTGGTGCCTTGCCGACGGCTGCAGTCGCCATGAATGGCGACCCACAGGCGACCCACAGGGCACCAATGACCCAAAGTGGACCCACAGTTGGCCCACAAGAGAACCCACACGCGACCTAAGGGAAGCGGTAATCCCTGAAGCGCTCCCGCAGATCCTTCTTGCTCAATTTGCCGGTCGCGGTGTGGGGCAGTTCGTCGACGAAGACCACGTCGTCAGGAATCCACCACTTCGCGACCTTGCCATCGAACCAGGCCAGCATCTGCTCGCGCGTCAGCTGCGCGCCCGGATGCAGCACCACGCAGAGCAGCGGCCGCTCGGCCCAGCGCGGATGATACGCGCCGATCACCGCGGCTTCTGCCACCGCCGGGTGCGCCACGGCGGTGTTCTCGAGATCGATCGAGCTGATCCACTCGCCGCCGGACTTGATCACGTCCTTGGTGCGGTCGGTGATCGCGACGTAGCCGCGCCGGTCTATGGTCGCGACGTCACCGGTCTCGAACCAGCCCCCGGCGTCGTGCGCGTCGCCCTTGCCGATGCGGAAGTATTCCGAGCAGATCCACGGCCCGCGCACCTTCAGCGCGCCGAAGGATACACCGTCCCACGGCAGTTCCGCGCCGGTGGCATCGACGATCTTCACCTCCACGCCGTACACCGGCCGCCCCACCCGCAGGCGCTGCGCCCACTGCTCCTCCGGGCTCAGCGTGTCGAAGTCCGCGCTCGGCGAATTGAAGGTGCCGATCGGGCTCATCTCCGTCATGCCCCAGGCGTGGTGCACGTGCACGCCGTGCTTCTGTTCGAACGCCTCCATGACCGCGCGCGGACACGCCGACCCGCCGACGATCACCCGCTTCAGCGAGGGCACGCCCGTGCCGCTCCGGTCGAGGTGCGTCAGCAACGCCAGCCACACCGTCGGCACTCCGGCCGTCACCGTGACGCCTTCGCCCTCGATCAGCCGCTGCAGCATCTCCCCGTCACCCATCTTCGGGCCGGGGAATACCAGCTTCGCGCCGACCACGGCGGCCCCGTAGGGGATGCTCCACGCGTTGACGTGGAACATCGGCACCACCGGCATCACCACCTCGCGCGCCGAGAGGTTCATCACGTCGGGCATCAGGCAGCCGTAGGTGTGCAGTACGAGCGCGCGATGGCTGTAGACCACCCCCTTGGGGTTGCCCGTGGTCCCCGAGGTGTAACACAACGCGCAGGCGCTGTTCTCGTCGAGCTCCGGCCAGTCGAAGGTATCGGCTTCGCCCGCGATCAGCGTTTCGTAGTCGATGGCGTTGCGCAGCGAGGTGTTCGCCGCCGATCCCGCGGGCCCGAGGATCACATAGCCCTCGACGCAGCCAAGACGGTCCTTCAGCGCTTCCAGCATCGGCACGAAAGCCGGATCGACGAAGATCCAGCGATCCTCGGCGTGCCCGACGATGTACTCGATCTGCTCGGGGAACAGCCGCGGGTTGATGGTGTGGCACACGAAACCCGCGCAGGCGGTCGCGAAGTAGACCTCGAGGTGCCGGTAGTCGTTCCAGGCCAGCGTGCCGATGCGCTCGCCAGGGCGGATACCGAGGCGCGCCAGCGCATTGGCCAGCCGCGCGCTGCGCGCGAAGGCCTCGCGATAGGTGCAGCGGTGCAATGGCTCGT
>JAGPES010000029.1 GCA_018057015.1 Pseudomonadales bacterium
CATCCTGGCGCGCGTGGCACTGCGCTCGGCGCGCCCGCGCGACCTGAGCCGCCTCGGCGCCGCGCTGGAGAGCCTGCCCGCGCTGCATGCGGCCTGCGCCACGCTCGAAGCGCCGCTCGCCCGGCAGTTGCTCGCCTCAGTCAGCGAATTCCCGCAACTGGCCTCGATGCTCAAACGCGCGCTGGTCGAGAACCCGCCGGTGGTGGTGCGCGAGGGCGGCGTGATTGCGCCCGGCCACGACGACGAGCTCGACGAGCTGCGCCTGCTCAGCACCGGCGCCCACGACTTCCTGCTCGCGCTGGAAGCGCGCGAGCGCGAGCGCACCGGGTTGGCCAACCTGTACGTGGGCTACAACCGCGTGCACGGCTACTACATCGAGATCAGCCGGGCGCAGGCCGTCAACGCGCCGGCCGACTATATCCGCCGCCAGACACTGAAGAACGCCGAGCGCTACATCACGCCGGAGCTGAAGGCCTTCGAGGACAAGGCGCTCAGCGCGAAGGCGCGCGCGCTGGCGCGCGAAAAATGGCTGTACGAGCAGCTGCTCGACGCGCTCAATGCCGAGCTCGGCCCGCTGCAGCGCAGCGCCGCGGCACTGGCCGAGCTCGACGTGCTGGGCACGCTGGCCGAACGCGCGGCGCAACTCGACTACTGCCGGCCACGACTGGTCGACGAGCCGCGGATCAGCATCACGGCGGGGCGCCATCCGGTGGTGGAGCGCGTCTCGAACGATCCCTTCATCGCCAACGACCTCGAACTCGACGACCAGCGACGCATGCTGATCATCACCGGCCCGAACATGGGCGGCAAGTCGACCTACATGCGCCAGGTCGCGCTGATCGTGCTGCTGGCGCACATCGGCAGCTTCGTGCCGGCCGCGAGCGCCGAGATCCCGCTGGTCGATCGCATCTTCACGCGCATCGGCTCCTCGGACGACCTCGCCGGCGGGCGCTCCACCTTCATGGTCGAAATGGCCGAGACCGCGACCATCCTGCACAACGCCACCGATCGCAGCCTGGTGCTGATGGACGAGATCGGCCGCGGCACCGGCACCTTCGACGGCCTGTCCCTGGCGTGGGCGGCGGCCGCGCGGCTCGCGAGCCGCCAGCGCGCCTGGACCCTCTTCGCCACGCACTACTTCGAGCTCACCGCGCTGCCCGAGGTGGTGGAGGGGGTCGCCAACGTGCACCTCGACGCCACCGAGTACGCCGACCGCATCGTGTTCCTGCATTCGGTGCGCCCGGGGCCCGCCAGCCGCAGCTACGGCCTGCAGGTGGCCGCGCTGGCCGGGGTGCCACAGGCCGTGATCGCCGAGGCCCGGCGCAAGCTCCGGGAGCTGGAATCGCCCCACCCGCCGGTTCCGCTGCCCGCGGCCGCCGCAGGGCCCGCCCAGGGCCAGTTGCTGTTCGACGCCGACCCGCGCCGTGACGCACTGCTGGAGCGGCTGCGCGCGCTAGACCCCGATGGGCTGAGCCCGCGCGAGGCGCACGCGCTGCTCTCTGAACTGCACGAGTCAGCGCGCGAAATTTGCTGAAAATTCATCGTAGTGCGCATCTGACAGCACCCGGCCGGCATGCTAGACTGCGCGCGCTTTTCCAGCCCGTTTCAACCGACAGCAAGAGGCCACGCGACATGACTTTCGTCGTTGGAGAGAACTGCATCAACTGCAAGCACACCGACTGCGTGGAAGTGTGCCCGGTGGACTGCTTCTACGAAGGCCCCAATTTCCTCGTGATCCATCCCGACGAGTGCATCGACTGCGCGCTGTGCGAACCCGAATGCCCGGTGGACGCGATCTTCTCCGAGGATGAACTACCCGCAGACCAGCAGGTGTTCCTGGAACTGAATGCCGAGCTGGCGCAGGCCTGGCCCAACATCACCGAGATGAAGGAAAAACTGCCGGACGCCGAGAAATGGAACGGCGTCGCCGACAAGCTGCAGCACCTCAAGCGCTGATCTGCTCTCGCCTTCACCTCCCTCCCGAACGCGAGAGGGGCATTCCGGCCGGCAGATGTCGGCATTCATGCCGACCCACAGGGCTCAGCTGAAAACGGCGTCGCCCGTGAGGCCTTGGCGCTCCAGGATCTCGCGCAGGCGGCGCAGCGCCTCGACCTGGATCTGGCGCACGCGCTCGCGCGTGAGCCCGATCTCGCGGCCCACTTCTTCCAGTGTCGCGCCCTCGTAGCCGGCGAGCCCGAAGCGGCGCGCAATCACCTCGCGCTGCTTGTCGCTCAGTTCCTCCAGCCACGCCGCGATGCTCTCGCGCATGTCCTCGTCCTGCAGCAGCTCGGCGGGATCCGAGACCTGCTGGTCGGCGATGGTGTCGAGCAGCGAACGGTCGGAATCCGGACCGAGCGGCACGTCGACCGAGGTCACGCGCTCGTTCAGGCCGAGCATGCGCTTGACGTCCTCGACCGGCTTGTCGACGAGTTCCGCGATCTCCTCGGCCGTGGGCTCGTGATCGAGCTTCTGCGTGAGCTCGCGCGCGGCGCGCAGGTAGACGTTCAGTTCCTTCACCACGTGGATCGGCAAGCGGATGGTGCGCGTCTGGTTCATGATCGCGCGCTCGATGGTCTGGCGGATCCACCAGGTCGCGTAGGTCGAGAAACGGAAGCCGCGCTCGGGATCGAACTTCTCCACCGCGCGGATCAGGCCGAGGTTGCCCTCCTCGATCAGGTCGAGCAGCGACAGGCCGCGGTTGAGGTACCGGCGCGAGATCTTCACCACGAGACGCAGGTTGCTCTCGATCATGCGCTTGCGCCCGGCCTCGTCGCCCTTCAGCGCAAGGCGCGCGTAGTAGCGCTCCTCCTCGGCTGTCAGCAGCGGCGAAAAGCCGATCTCGCTCAGGTACATCTGGGTCGCATCGAGCGTGCGCTGCACGCCCGATGCCTCGCGCCGGGCTGCAATGAACTCGTCTTCGCGCTCGTCGGCTTCGACGGCCTCGACACCCTCGACTTCATCCACGAATTCCGCGCCGAACTCGGCCTCGGCCGCGATGAGGGCTTCGTCTTCGAACTGTACGCTTGCCTCTAGTCCCATTGCCTTGTCCCCTTGCTGTGATTTTCCGTGTCGCCGGCTCATCTTCTGGGCAGTACCTGCAACGGATCGACCGGATTGCCCTGCTTGCGCACCTCGAAGTGCAGTTTCGTCCGGTCAGTGCCGCTGTCGCCCATCTCCGCGATCTGCTGCCCGCCCTTGACCACATCGCCCTCCCTGACCAGCAACTTGCTGTTGTGGGCATATGCGCTGAGGAACAGCGCATCGTGCTTCACGATCAGCAGGTTGCCGTACCCGCGCACTCCGTTGCCCGCGTAGACCACCGTGCCACCCTTGGCCGCGACCACCGGGTCCCCGGTGTTGCCGGCAATATCTATGCCCTTGTGCGGCTGCGCCGAGTTCGCATAGCCGAGCACCAGTTTGCCCGCGCTCGGCCACTGCCATCCACCGGGAATTGACGGAGGCGGCGGCAGCGGGCGCGGCGCCGGGGTTGCGCCAGCCGGCAGCTGCGACGGCACGGGCTGCGGCACCGGCGCCACTGACGGTGACTGCGCCGCGGCGCTGCCCCGCGCACCCGGTTCCGGCGGCGCCGGCGCGCGCGACGGCGCCGCCGCGGGGACATCCGGGTCCATGCCCAACGTGACCGGCACGCTCGAGGCGCTCAGTTTCAGCAACTGGCCCGGATAGATGGTGTACGGCGCCGCGATGCGATTCAGCGTGGCCAGCGTCTGCCAGTCCGTGCCCGCCGCGAACGCGATCGAGTGCAGCGTGTCGCCCGCCTTCACCACGTAGGAGTTCACGCCGGACGGCGCTGCGCTGGCACGGGTAACCGGCGCCCTCGCGCTCGGTTCCGGCAGGTCCGAGTAGTAGGGACGGCTCGCGCAGCCCGCCAGTCCCGCCAGCAGGCAGGTCGCGACCACAACTGTTATCAAGTGAGACCGGATCATTCATCTCTGCAGCTAGTGTGTCCCGGGCGCATTCGTGCAAACCGCCTCTCGTTTAGTCTGTTGCGCGCTTTAAGTGCGCGTTCTGTTTAACAAACCAGTTTATCGGTATGATTTTATTGAGGTTTAGATGGCCCAAATTTGCGCCCGAAACATTTCATTGTCAACAAGATTTGCGACGGACAGCGGTACTTTTTCACAAGCGACTGGAAAAGCCGCCAAACCGACCACTCGCTTTCTTGCCAGGAAACCTTGCGAAACAATGGGAAAATGCGCGATTTGAGGGGAAACCCGGAGGATCCGGAAAGTAAAGCCGCGAGCAGGGATCTCTACGCTCCGGGCCCGGATCCTCAACGCACCATGCCGCTCAGCAGCGGGACGAACCGGGCCGGCTCGACCTCGCGCACCTCGAAGCCGCTCTCGGTGCGGGTCACCACGCTCAGCTGCTGCTTGCGGTCATCGCCGACCGGGATCACCAGGCGCCCGCCCACGCGCAGCTGCGCGACCAGCTGTTCCGGCACAGCGCGCGGCGCCGCGGTGGTGAGGATGCCGTCGAACGGTGCCTTGGCAGCCCAGCCCTCGAAGCCGTCGCCATGGCGCAGCGTGACGTTGTGCAGCTTGAGATCGCGCAGCCGCGATCGCGCGCGCTCCTGCAGAGCCCGGATGCGCTCGATCGAGTACACCTCGTCGACCAGCTGCGCCAGCAATGCGGTCTGGTAGCCCGAGCCGGTGCCGACCTCCAGCACCCGCTTCATGCCGCCGCCGGCGAGCAGCAGCCCGGTCATGCGCGCCACGATGTAGGGCTGGGACAGCGTCTGGTTGAAGCCTATGGGCAGCGAGGCGTCCTCGTAGGCGCGGTGCGCCAGTGCCTCGTCGAGGAACAGGTGGCGCGGCGTGGTGCGCATCACCTCGAGCACGCGAATGTCGGTGATGCCCTGCTCGAACAGCCGTTCGACCAGGCGCGCGCGCGTGCGCTGCGAGGTCATACCGATGCCGTTGACGTTGGGCTTCATGCCCCTGCCCCCCCGGCTGGCAGCGCCTCGAGCAGCACCACGGCGTGCGCGGCGATACCCTCGCGCCTGCCGGTGAAGCCCAGTCCTTCGGTCGTGGTGGCCTTCACGTTCACCTGCTGTGCGCCTGCACCGAGATCCGCGGCAATGTTGGTGCGCATCGCCTCGACGTGAGGCGCCATGCGCGGCTTCTCGGCGATGATCGTGATATCGGCATTGCCCAGCCGATAGCCCTCACGATGCACCAGTGCCATGCAGTCGCGCAGCAGTTGGCGGCTGTCGGCGCCCTTGAAACGCGGATCGGTGTCGGGGAAGTGCCTGCCGATGTCGCCGGCGGCGATGGCGCCCAGCAGCGCGTCGCACAGCGCGTGCAGTGCCACGTCGCCGTCCGAATGGGCGATCAGTCCGTGCGTGTGCTCGATGCGCACGCCACCCAGCACCACCGCCCCGCCCGGACCGAAGCGGTGCACGTCGTAACCGTGGCCGATCCTCATGCCCGGCATCCGCAACGGCGCGCGAGATAATACTGCGCCAGTTCCATGTCCTCCGCGACCGTCACCTTGATGTTGTCGGCGCTCCCCGCCAGCAGCCGCGGTGCGAGCCCGAGACGCTCCACCGCCATGGCTTCGTCGGTGATCGTGACGCCGTCGGCGCGCGCCGCGCGCAGCGCCCGCTCCAGCACCCCGAAACGAAACACCTGCGGCGTCTGTGCACGCCACAGCTCGCTGCGATCCAGCGTCTCGCACACGCGCTGCGCGCCATCGGCGCGCTTGAGAGTGTCCACCAGCGGCACCGCGAGCAGGCCTCCCACCTCGTCGTCCGCCAGTTCGTCGATCATCGACCGGATGCGCTCGGGACGCACGCAGGGGCGCGCCATGTCGTGCACCAGCACCCAGTCGCCTTTTGCCGGGCGGCGCGAGAAACCGGCCAGCGCCTGCAGCACCGAGGCCGCACGGTCGTCACCGCCGTGCACCGTGCGCACGCGCTGACGCAGCGTCTCGGGCAGCGTGTGCCACGCCGCGTCACCGGGCGCTATCGCCACCACGATCTCATGGATACAGCCGGCCGCGAGGAGCGCGCCGAGCGTGTGCTCGGCGAGCCGCCTGCCGGCGATCTCGAGGTATTGCTTGGGTACGGAAGACGCCATGCGCGAACCGCTGCCCGCTGCCGGCACGGCGGCCCACACCAGCGCGCGCGCGCCTTCGGCACCGGGGTGAGCTTCGCGCTGCGCACCCACGGCTCAGCGCTTGATCAGCACGTAGAAGGTCTCGCCCTGGCGCACCAGGCCGAGTTCCTCGCGCGCCATCTCCTCGACGCTGTCGAGGCCGTTCTTCAACTCCGCGACCTCCACCTCGAGGCGGCGGTTGCGCTCGCGCAACTGTTCGTTCCCGCCCGCGAAGGTGGCGATCTGGCGCTTCAACGCCACGACCTCGGCAATACTTCCCTGCCCGGTCCACAGCATTGCCTGCAGCGCTAGCAGCAGCAGCCCGAGACCGGCGCAAACCCACTTCCAGGAAATCATGCGCTGATTCTAGCCGAGCATGCAGGAGTTGCCGAACCGGTGGCCGAGACGCGCCTCAACCGCGGGTCAGCTCTGCACGGCCGCGGTACGGCGCCTGGCCGCGCAGTTGCGCCTCGATGCGCAGCAGGCGGTTGTACTTGGCCACGCGGTCCGAGCGGCACAGCGAGCCGGTCTTGATCTGGCCGGCCGAGGTCCCCACCGCGAGGTCGGCGATCGTGGTGTCCTCGGTCTCGCCGGAGCGGTGCGAGATCACCGCGGTGTAGCCGGCCTTGCGCGCCATCGCTATGGCTTCCAGCGTCTCGCTCAGGCTGCCGATCTGGTTGAACTTGATCAGGATCGAGTTGGCGATGCCGCGCTCGATGCCGGTGGCTAGGATCTTCGTGTTGGTCACGAAGAGGTCGTCGCCGACCAGTTGCAGCCGGTTTCCCGCCAGGCGCGTGAGCTCCGCCCAGCCGTCCCAGTCGCTCTCGTCCATGCCGTCCTCGATCGAGAGGATCGGGTAGCGCCTGGCCAGCGCGTCGAGGTAGGCCGCGAAACCGGCCGCGTCGAATTCCTTGCCCTCGCCCGCGAGCTTGTAGCGCCCGTCGTGGTAGAACTCGGAGGCGGCGCAGTCGAGCGCCAGCGTCACGTCCTCTCCCATGCGGTAGCCGGCCTTGGCGGTCGCCGTGATGATGGCCTCGATCGCCGCCTCGTTCGAAGGCAGGTTCGGCGCGAAGCCGCCCTCATCGCCCACCGAGGTGCCGAGCCCCTGACCGTGCAACACTTTCTTCAGCGCGTGGAAGATCTCGGCGCCGCAGCGCAGCGCCTCGGCGAAGCTAGGCGCGCCCACCGGCTGCACCATGAACTCCTGGATGTCGACGTTGTTGTCCGCGTGCTCGCCGCCGTTGATGATGTTCATCATCGGCACCGGCATCGAGTACTTGCCCGGCGTGCCGTTGAGCGCGGCAATGTGCGCGTAGAGCGGCAGTTTCGCTGCGGCCGCCGCGGCCTTCGCCACGGCCAGCGACACCGCGAGTATCGCGTTCGCGCCGAGGCGCGACTTGTTCTCGGTGCCGTCGGATTCGATCATCAGGCGATCGACCGTGCGCTGCTCGGCGGCTTCGCGGCCGCGCAGCAGTTGCGCGATCTCGCCGTTGATCGCCCCCACCGCTTTAAGCACGCCCTTGCCGTTGTAGCGCGCGCCATCGCCGTCGCGCAGCTCCAGCGCCTCGCGCGAGCCCGTCGACGCCCCCGAGGGCGCGCAGGCGGTGCCGCTCGCGCCGCAGGCCAGGCGCACGCTCGCCTCCACAGTGGGATTGCCGCGGGAATCCAGAATCTCGATCGCAGTCACTTCGGTGATCGCAGACATGAGCAGTCCATCTCCTGTAGCAAGTATCGATTTGTCGTAGTCGGGTGCGCGCGCGTCAGCGGATCTCGAGCGCCGGCAGGTTCTTCACCAGTTCGTCCATGGCCTTCATCTGCGCCAGGAATTCGCCGAGCCGATCCAGCGGCAGCGCGCACGGGCCGTCGCATTTCGCCTGGTCGGGGTCGGGATGGGCCTCGAGGAAGAGGCCCGCCAGGCCCTGCGACATGCCCGCCTTGCCGAGCTCGACCACCTGCTGGCGGCGCCCGCCCGCGGAGTCGCTGCGTCCGCCCGGCATCTGCAGCGCGTGGGTGACGTCGAAGATCACCGGGTATCCGAAGCGCTTCATGATGCCGAAGCCCAGCATGTCGACCACGAGGTTGTTGTAGCCGAAACAGCTGCCGCGTTCGCACAGCATCAGGCGCGAATTGCCCGCTTCCTCGCACTTGCGCAGGATGTGGCCCATCTCGTGCGGCGCCAGGAACTGCGCCTTCTTGATGTTGATCGCCGCACCGGTCTTCGCCATCGCGACCACGAGATCGGTCTGGCGCGACAGGAAGGCCGGCAGCTGGATCACGTCACAGACCTCCGCCACCGGCGCGGCCTGGTGCGGCTCGTGGACGTCGGTGATCACCGGCACCCCGAAGGTGCTCTTGATCTCCTGGAAGATCTTCAGCCCCTCGTCCATGCCGGGGCCGCGATACGAGGTGACGGAGGAACGGTTGGCCTTGTCGAACGAGGCCTTGAACACGTAGGGGATCGCCAGCTTGGCGCAGGTCTCGACATAGGCCTCGGCGACCTGCATCGCGAGGTCGCGCGACTCGAGCACGTTCATGCCGCCGAACAGCACGAAGGGCCGGTCGTTGGCGACCTCGATGCCTCCGGCACGCACGCACTTCACTGCGCTCTCAGTTGCCACGGCCGTGCTCCTGCGCAAAGCGCGCGGCAGCCTCGACGAAGCCGCTGAAGAGCGGATGGCCGTCGCGCGGCGTCGAGGTGAATTCCGGGTGAAACTGGCAGGCCACGAACCACGGGTGACCGGGCATCTCGATGACCTCGACCAGCGAGTTGTCGGCCGACCAGCCCGCGACACGCAGCCCCGCCTCGCGCAGCCGTGGCAGGAAGTTGCCGTTGACCTCGTAACGGTGGCGGTGGCGTTCCATTATCTCGGCGCTGCGGTACATCGCGCGCACGTTCGAGCCCTCCTCGAGGTGGCAGAGCTGAGAGCCCAGGCGCATCGTGCCGCCGAGGTCCGAGGACTGGCTGCGTCGCTCGGTGCTGCCGTCGGCGTTCAGCCACTCGGTGATCAGCGCGACCACCGGGTGCTTCGTGGCGGCATCGAACTCCGTGCTGTTGGCGTCCTCCATGCCGGCGACGTTGCGCGCGAACTCGATCACCGCGACCTGCAGCCCGAGGCAGATGCCAAGGTAGGGGATCCGCTTCTCGCGCGCGTAGCGCACCGTCTCGATCTTGCCCTCGACGCCGCGCTCGCCGAAACCACCCGGCACCAGGATCGCGTCCACGCCCTCGAGCGCTGCGGTGCCCTCGCGCGTGATCTGTTCGGAGTCGATGTAGCGCATCTCGACCTGCGTGCCGGTGTGGATGCCGGCGTGCGTCAGCGCCTCGTTCAGCGACTTGTAGGCGTCGAGCAGGTCCATGTACTTGCCGACCATCGCGATGATCGCGTGCCGCCGCGCGTGCAGCTTGCCGTCGATCACGGCCTGCCACTCGTCGAGCGTCGCCGGCGGACAGTCGAGGCCGAGTTTCTCGAGCACGATGTCGTCCAGCTTCTCGCTGTGCAGCAGCAGCGGCAGGCGGTAGATCATGTCGACGTCGGGGACCGAGATCACCGCGCGCTCCTGCACGTCGGTGAACAGCGCGATCTTGCGTCGCGAGGCTTCGTCGATGTGCACCTCGGAGCGGCACAGCAGGATGTCCGGCTGCAGGCCCATCGCGCGCATCTCCTTCACGGAGTGCTGCGTGGGCTTGGTCTTGGTCTCGCCGGCCGAGCGGATGTAGGGCACCAGCGTGAGGTGGATGAACAGCGCGCGCGATGGACCCAGCTCGCCACGCAGCTGCCGGCTCGCCTCCAGGAATGGCTGCGACTCGATGTCGCCAACGGTGCCGCCGATCTCGACCAGCGCGACGTCGAAACCCTCGGCACCGGCGAGGATGCGCCGCTTGATCTCGTCGGTGATGTGCGGGATCACCTGCACCGTGCCGCCCAGGTAATCACCGCGGCGCTCGCGCCGCAGCACTTCCTCGTACACCTTGCCGGTGGTGAAATTGTTGCGGCAGGTCATGCGCGTGCGCACGAAACGCTCGTAGTGCCCGAGGTCGAGGTCCGTTTCGGAGCCGTCGTCGGTGACGTACACCTCGCCGTGCTGGAACGGACTCATGGTGCCCGGGTCCACGTTGATGTACGGATCGAGCTTGAGCAGCGTGACGCGCAGCCCGCGCGCCTCGAGAATGGCCGCCAGGGACGCCGACGCGAGCCCCTTGCCCAACGAGGAAACCACACCACCCGTGACGAAGATCAAGCGCGTCATGCGTAGCCTTGCAAGTATCGAATCTGACCGGGTCTGGACGCAGGGCGACGCCCCGCGAGGATGGGAGACCACCTTATCAGAAAGCCCGCACCACCTCAATGAAATCGGCCCGCTCCACGGCCCCTGGACGCCGCGCCGGGCATGCTAAGCTCGCGCCGATGAAAGCTCGCATCGTCATCCTCGGGGCCGGGTCCTGGGGCACCACTTTCGCCGTGCTGGCAAGCCGCAACGCGGAGGTCGCGCTGTGGGCCCGGGATGTCGCGCTCGCTGCGCAAATCAACGCCACGCGCGAGAATCCGCGCTATCTGCCGGGCTTCGCGCTACCGCAGCGCTTCGCCGCCGGCCACGACATCGCGGCGCTGGTCGCGCGCGCCGACGTGCTCGTGATGGCCGTGCCGGCGCGCGGTTTTCGCACCGTGCTGCAGCTGGCGCGACCGCACCTGCGCGCGTGGGTGCCCGTGATCAGCCTCAGCAAGGGACTCGAACAGGGCACGCGGCGGCGCATGACCGAGATCGTCCGCGAGGAGCTGCCCGGGCACCCGGCTGGCGTGCTGAGCGGACCCAACCTCGCGCGGGAAATCCTCGGGGGACAGGCCGCGGCCAGCGTGCTGGCGATGGACGACCCGGCGATCATGGGACAGCTGCAACCGCTGTTCAGCTCGGGGCTGTTCCGCGTCTACACCAACGACGACATCGCCGGCTGCGAGCTGGGCGGCGTGCTGAAGAACGTGATCGCGATCGCCTGCGGCATGGGCGACGGCATGGGCGCCAGCGACAACACGCGCGCGGCGATGATCACGCGCGGGCTCGCGGAGATCACGCGTCTCGGCACCGCGCTGGGAGGCAAGGCCGAGACCTTCGCGGGCCTGGCCGGCATGGGCGACCTGGTCACCACCTGCGCCAGCCCGCTGAGCCGCAACCGCTGCGTGGGCGAGCAGCTCGGACGCGGACGGGCGATCGCCGACATCGTGCGCGAGATGCGCACCGTGGCCGAGGGCGTCTGGAGCGCGCCGGTGATCGTCGAGCTGGCCACGCGGCACGGGGTGGAGGTGCCGATGATGCGCGAAGTCAGCCGCGTGCTGGCCGGCGGCAACATGAAGCAGGCCTTCCGCGCGCTGTTGCGCATCAGCGCCGGCGCCGAGACCGACCCCGGCTAGGGCTCTGCCCGGGCGGTTTCAGCCGAAGGCGCGAAAGCGCTCGATCAGGTCGCACACGCGCTGCGAATAGCCCCACTCGTTGTCGTACCAGCTCAGGCACTTGAGGAAGCGCCCACCCCGCACCGCGGTGAAGCCCGCATCGAAGATCGAGGAATGCGGATTGCCGATGATGTCCGAGGACACCACGGGCTTCTCGGTGTACTGCAGGATGCCCCTCAGCGCCGGCGATTGCGCGGCGGCTGCCATCGCGGCATGCACCTGCGCCACCGTCACGTCGCGCCCGAGCTCCACGAACAGGTCCACCACCGAGCCGTCCGGCACCGGCACGCGCGAGGCGATGCCGTCGAGGCGACCCTTGAGCTCGGGCAGCACCTTGCCCACGGCGCGCGCGGCACCGGTGGTGGTCGGGATGATGTTCTCGGCGGCGGCACGGCTGCGGCGCCAGTCGCTGTGCGGCACATCGGCGAGCCGCTGGTCGTTGGTGTAGGCGTGGACCGTGTTGATCACGCCCTCGACGATGCCGAAGCTCTCGTGCAGCACCTTCGCCACCGGTGCCAGGCAGTTGGTGGTGCAACTGGCGTTCGAGACGATGCGGTGCTCCGGCCTCAGCCCGGGATCGTTGACGCCGAGCACCACGGTGTAGTCGATCTCGTCCTTGGCCGGCACGGTCAGTATCACGCGCGCGGCTCCCGCCGCGAGGTGCTGCGTGAGCTGCTCGCGGGCCTTGAACTTGCCGGTGGCCTCGATCACCACGTCGACGCCGAGCTCCTTCCACGGCAACGTGGCCGGGTCCTTCACGCTGAGCATGCGCGTGCGCCCGTGCGCCGTGACCAGGCAGCCGTCCTCCAGCGCCAGCGGCCCCTTGAACGGGCCCATCACCGTGTCGTAGCGCAGCAGGTACATCAACGCCGCGTCGTCGAAGACGTCGTTGATCGCGACCACCTCGACATCGCTGCGCTGGTCGAGGATGCGGAACGCCGAACGCCCGATGCGACCGAAACCGTTGATTGCGACTTTCATTCCTCTGCCCTCCTTCAGGCCAATGCCGCGTAGGTGCGCACCACGTCGAGCACGCGGCAGGCGTGACCCAGCGTCTCGTACCAGGCCAGCGTCTTGACCATGCGCGAGCCGGCGCGCTGGGTACCCCTGGCGTCGAACAGCAGCGTCTGGCGGCAGCCGATCACGTCGGAGGAGACGATCGGATCCTCCGCCACGGCGATCATCCGCGGCCGGGCCGCCGCGGCCGCGCGTATCACGTCGTTGATGGCCTCGGCATTGGCCACCTCGCGCAGCACGCAGTTCAGGTCCAGCAGGGAACCGCGCTGCACCGGCACGTTCAGCGCGCAACCCGACAGCCGGCCCGCGAAGCGCGGCAGCAACTGCTCGACGCAGGCCGCCGAGGCATTCGCGTTGGGGATGATGTTCTGCGCCGCCGAGCGGCTGCGGCGCTGGTCACCCTGGGCATAGTCCTGCAGCGGCTGGTCGCTGCTGTAGGCGTGGATGCTGGTCATCGTCGCGTACTCCACGCCGGGGCCGTGGTCCAGTGCATCGAGCAGCAGCGCGAGCGCATTGGTGGTCGGGGAACCTGCCGACACCACGCGATCCGCCGCCACGGCATCGCCCTCGTTGAGCCCCGGCACCAGCACGCGGTCGGGCGCGTCGGCCAGCGTCGCGTAGACCACGCGCCTGCCGCCGGCCGCGAGCTGCAACTCGGCATGCGCACGCGCGCGGTAGCGCCCGGTCGCGTCGATCACGCAGTCCACGCCGAAGGCATCCCACGGCACCTCGCCAGGCGCCACCAGCTGCAGCATGCGCGAGGCGAAGCCCTCGCCACGCAGGTAATTGCCCTCGACACGACAGGAGAAGCCGTCGTCGGCACCCGTCTCGAGCAGGTATTGCAGTACCTCGGGCTTGCCGATATCGGCCACCGCGACGATCTCCAGATCAGCTGACTCTGCCGCCAGCCGGTAGATCTGCCGCCCGACCTGGCCCAGGCCCATCAGGCCAATCCTGCATGTCGGTTTCGCCGCGCCCATGTTTGTCGACCTCCCGGTAAATCAGAAAAAAGCTCCCCCGCGGACGGGGTCGTCCGCGGGCGGCACGATGAAACAGGCGAGCAGCGCTTCAGTCGATGCGGATCTTCCGCGAGCCGGATTTTTCCGCCTTGGGCAGCACCAGCTCCAGCACGCCATCCCTGAACGAGGCCTTCGCCTGGTCGCCGGCCACGTCGCAGGGCAGGGCCAGCGTGCGCTGGAAGGTGCCACTGGCGATCTCGCGGCGAAAGTAGTCGCCCTTCTCTTCCTTGCTCTCCTTGTGCGTCTCGCCGCGGATGGTCACCGTCTGGTCGGTGAGCGAGATGTGCAGTTCGTCCCTGGTCACCCCGGGAATCTCCGCGCGCACCAGCAATTCCTGGCCGCGATCGATGACGTCGACCTTGGGCGCATGGGCCTGGAACGGCCAGCCCACGTCGCCGAGGGCCGGGAAGCCCATGCGCGACATCAGACCGCGCGAAAGGCGGTCGAACAGCACGTCCATCTCCTCGAAGGGGCTGAGCGCGCGCCGTGTCGGTGCCTTCGCGGGCGGCCTGGCCGGAGTCTTCGCTTTTGCCGCGGCCTTCGCGGCCGGGCCCTTGCGGTTGTCGCTGGATTTTCCGGTTGCCATCTTCACCTTCCTCCGTTGTCAGCTGCCAGTCACAGGGGATCCAGTGGCGCCCATGCCGAGATTGAACGCGGATGACCCCGAGTTTCAGCGCATGCCGGCGACTGCGCCCGATTTCCTCGCGCACGCTATCACTGCCGTAACCAGCGGTCCATCGCCCTCGTCCAGTTCCACCGCGGCGCCCTCGGGCGAACAGCGAACCACGCAAACAAGCACGCGCCGTGGCCCGCCGTCGGCCCCTTCCCCGGGGTGCAACTCGCACAGCACGCGCTGGTACGCCTGCAGCTCGCGATAATCGGTCTCGATGAAGAAGCCCCGGCGGCTGGCGTTGCAAATTCGCCCGGTCGCGACCGGCAGGCCGCGCTGGTAGATGAAGGCCCTGATGTCGACCGGCACGCGCTGGTGATGGCGATGTTCCATGTCACGGTCTCCGCGCTGAAACATTTACTTTTCAGATTATCCGGATCGCACGAGCCGGGCGCCATGATGCATGTCAACGATGAAACCTTTCTCAGGACGGCTTGCGGCCATAGAGCTCCACCATGGCCCGCAGCCGCACGGCCAGCGCGGGCGTGAGCTGCTCCTCGCAAAACTGCCAGGCCCAGTTGCCCTGCGCCACGCCCGGCAGGTTCATGCGGTGTTCGCTGCCGAGACCGAGCAGGTCCTGCAGCGGCAGCACCGCGAGCCGGGCGACCGAGGCCAGCGCGGCGCGCACCAGCGGCCAGGGCATGGGCTCCACCGGCATACCCAGGTACTCCATGACGCGCGCGCGCCTGGACTCGTCAAGGCTCGCAAACCAGCCGAGGCTGGTGTCGTTGTCATGGGTGCCCGTGTACACGACGTTCAGCGGCTGGTGGTTGTGCGGCAGGTAGGTGTTGCGCGCATCCCCGTCGAAGGCGAACTGCAGGATCAGCATGCCGGGCAGGCCGAAGCGTTCGCGCAGTCGCTCGACTTGCGGCGTGATTATGCCGAGATTCTCGGCCACCAGGGAACCGTCGCCGCTCTCCGCGACCAACGCCCTGAGCAGCGCCTCGCCGGGGGCCGGCTCCCAGTGACCGTGCACCGCGGAAGCGGACTCGCGCGGGATGTGCCAGCAGGCCTCGAAACCGCGGAAATGATCGATGCGCACGAGATCGAAGCGCTCGCGCTGGGAGGCGATGCGCCGGCGCCACCAGGCGAAACCGTCGCGCGCCATCACGTCCCAGGCGTAATGCGGATTGCCCCAGCGCTGCCCGTCGGCGCTGAAATAATCCGGCGGCACCCCGGCGACCGTGAGCGGATGCCCCTCGGCATCGAGCAGGAACAGCTCGCGCGCCGACCACACGTCGGCACTGTCGTGTGCCACGAAGATCGGCATGTCGCCGAAAAGGCTCACGCCATGCGCGCAGGCGTATTGCCTGAGCGCGGTCCATTGCTGGGCGAAAGCGTACTGCTCGAAGCGCAGCGCTGCGATCCGCGGCGCCAGCCCGGCCGCTGCGTGCGCCAGCGTCGCCGGCTCGCGCCCGCGCAGCGCCGGCTCCCACTGGTACCACGGCAGTGCGCCGCGCAACTCGCGGATAGCGGTGAACAGCGTGTAACCCTCGAGCCACTCGCGAGCGGCGCACCAGGCGGCGAACCCGGATGCCATCGTCTCGTCGCGCGCGCAGGCCGCGGCAAAACGCGGGTAAGCCGCGTCCAGCGCCCATTGACGAGCGTGCACGCCGGAGCGCACCGCATCCAGTTCACCGTCCTCGAGCAGGCCGCGGTCGCGCAGCCAGTCCAGGCTGATCAGGCGCGGATTGCCCGCGTGGACCGAGGTGGAATCGTAGGGCGAGAGGTCCTCGTGCGTCGGCCCGAGCGGGAGCACCTGCCAGACCGTGCAGCCGGCCCGGGCAAGGAACTCGACGAAGCGGTAGGCGGCATGTCCCAGGTCGCCGTTGCCGAACGGCGACGGCAACGAGCTCGGGTGCAGCAGCACGCCGGCGCGGCGCGTTGCGAACAGCGAATTGCTCACGTCGGCTCACTGCCGGTGCGCATCACACCGTCGCGCTCGGGCGTGCCGTTGCCGTGCGTGAAGCTCTCCGACAGGTAGGCCGGCGGCTCGACGCCCAGCAACTGGTAGAGGTTGCTGAGGTGCACGCGGAACAGCCGCTCGAAATCGCTCACCGACTGCGCCGGGTTGTAGTCGCCGAACCACCAGAACCAGTCCGA
>JAGPES010000391.1 GCA_018057015.1 Pseudomonadales bacterium
ACGCATCGGTGACCGACACGCCGTAGCGCAGCTGCGACAGGTCGGCCGGAATCGGCTGGTTACCCGCTTCCAGGTTGCTCTCGAGCATCGCGCCCACGATCGAGCGGTTGCCCTCGAGGATCTGGTTCGCGACGTTGTCGAGCACCAGCGCCTGCAGGGCATGGTCCTTGTTCGAATTGGCGTGGCTGCAGTCGACGACGATGTTCGGCGCGATGCCGGCCTTCTCCAGTTCGCGCTCGCACACTGCCACGTGCACCGAGTCGTAGTTCGGGCCGTTCGAGCCGCCGCGCAGCACCACGTGGGCGTGGCGGTTGCCGCGGGTGTGGATCACCGCGACCTTGCCCCCGATGTTGATGCCGAGGAAACGGTGCGGGCTGTTCACCGACTTCAGCGCGTTGACTGCGACGGTGAGCCCGCCGTCAGTGCCGTTCTTGAAGCCGACCGCGCAGGAAAGTCCGCTCGCCAGCTCGCGATGCGTCTGCGATTCCGTGGTGCGCGCACCGATCGCGGACCACGCGATCAGGTCCTGAAGGTACTGCGGCGAGATCGGATCGAGCGCCTCGGTCGCCGTCGGCAGGCCGATCCCCGTGATGTCGATCAGCAGCTTGCGCGCGATGTGCAGCCCTTCCTCGATGCGGAAGGAGTCGTTCAGGTGCGGATCGTTGACCAGTCCTTTCCAGCCGGTCGTGGTGCGCGGCTTCTCGAAGTAGACGCGCATCACCAGGTACAGCGTGTCCTGCACCTCGTCGGCGAGGCGGCGCAGGCGATGGGCGTATTCCATGGCGGCGCCGGTGTCGTGGATGGAGCACGGCCCGACGACGAGGAAAAGGCGGTGGTCCTGGCGGTCGAGGATATCGCGCACGACGCCCCGCGCCGAGCGCACCGTTTCGCTGATAGCGGGCGTGAGCGGCATTTCCGCCTTCAGCTGATCGGGGGTGATCAGTTCCTCGATGGCTTCCACATTGAGATCTTCGAGCGTCCTGTCCGTCATCGGCGATACCAACCTGCCTTTTTCATGTACTGCTCCCGGGAGCGGGGGCGCGATTATAGCCAAAGCGTCAGTGTGGTTCACCCGTGGCGTTCAGCGCACGGCTGCCTTCAGTTCGCGGAAGGCAGCGTCCAGGTGCGACCGGAGTCGCTCGATTCGCGGCAGGTTGTCAGGGCACGCGGCGATGCCGAGGCAGAGTTTCGTGCCGGTGCTCACCGCTGTGATGTTCAGGGCCTGCGCGTCGCTCACCAGCGACAGCGGATAGATCTCCTCCAGTCGCGCCCCCGCCAGGTAGAGCGCGTGGGCGGGTCCCGGTACGTTGGAAACGAGTACGTTGAAGGGCGGCGGCACGCTGGTCGAGGCGCCCGCCACCGTCAGCATGAGCGCAGGCAGCAGGACCATGTTCATGTAATCCTGGCGCGCAGCCGGGGACAGCGCGTGCAGGTGCTGCTTGGCGGTGCGCGTGGTGTGGCTGATGAGCCGCAGGCGTGCCAGCGGATCACGGGTAGTGGTGCCCAGGGGGCACACGATCATGCTCAATTCGTTGCCGTGCTGCTCGCCGGGTGTACGCACCGACACCGGTACGCCGGCCAGCAGGGCCTGCTTCGGAAGCGCGCCTTGCTCCAGCAGGTAGCTGCGCAGGGCGCCGCCACAGATCGCGAGCAGGGCGTCGTTCACCGTGCCGTCCACGCTGGCCCCGATGCGGCGCACGGTGGCGAGCGGAAACTGCGCCGTGAGCAGGCGCCGGCGATGACTGATCTCGTGGTTCATGGGTGCTCGCGGCGCCGTGAACGGCAGCGGCGGCGAGTCCTTGCGCGCGTCGTTGCGCATGTGCATCAGCATGGATGCGATCTCCGGGATTGCCTTGCCCTGGTCGCGCAACGTCGAGGTGGCGTGCGCGAGACCGGCGAACCAGCCGCGCGAGGTGGCGCGCGCGTGATCTCCGGGCACGGCGGCGGCGCGTCGGGCAGCGAAGCGGGCACCCGGATCCTCGCTGAGCACTTGCTGGATCATGCGCATGGCACCGACGCCGTCGATCAGGGCGTGGTGGACCTTGCAGTAGAGCGCGAAGCGCTTGCGCGGCAGCCCCTCGACGAGGTGCCACTCCCACAACGGGCGGCTGCGATCGAGCAGCCGTTCGTGGGCGAGCGACAGCAACGCGAGCAGGTCCTCCGCGCGCCCGGGTTGCGGCAGGGCATAGTGCAGCACATGGTAGGCTGCGTCGTAGTCGTCGGCCTCGACCCAGTACGGTGCGCTCGAGGCGGCTGCCTCGATGCGGCGACGGAACAACGCATCGAATCGCGGCAGTTCCCTGCCGAGTTCGCCTGCGAGGCGGCGCAGGTAGTCGGGCCGCACCGATGGCGGCGGCGAAAACACCAGCAGCCCGGCGACGTGGAACGGTCGCTGCGGGCTCTCCATGCGCAGGAACGCAAGATCCTGGAAATTCAGGGTTTCCATCGCCCAATTCTCACGCAGCCAATCTTCAAAAAATGCTAGCGCGACTCGCGCGGCGCTCAAAGCGAACAGGTCAAGGCTTGTGCCGATCGTGCGGGTGTCGTGCGCAGAGGTGGTCGAGCAAGCCATCGACGCCGCCTTCGATGGCTCTCAGCGCCGCATCGAAGGCCTCGGCCGAGCCGTAGTAGGGGTCGGCGACTTCCACTTCGGCGGCACCGGCGGCGAAGTGCATCAGCAGCCGGATCTCGCCAGCGAAGTCCGTCGTCGCCCATCCCTGCAGCGTTCGCAGGTTGGAGCGGTCCATCGCCACGATGTAGCGGAAGCGCTCGAAGTCCGCGTCGTCGATCTGGCGCGCGCGCTGGTGCGCGATGCGGTAGCCGCGACTCTCGGCCGCCGTGATCGCGCGCGGATCCGGCGGTTTGCCGGCGTTGAACGCGGCCGTTCCGCAGGAATCGACGCGAAAGTACGCCGCGAGCCCGCGCCGCTCGAGGCGATCCTCCAGTACGGCCTGGGCCGAGGGAGACCGGCATACATTGCCAAGGCAGACGAAAAGTACGCCGATGCGCTGCATAAAAGGAGGAAAGCATCACTGGAGACGACAGCCCCCATTCTAGTGCCCGAGGTGCTTCGCCGTGGCGCCCATGGGGCGGGCCCTAACCAAATCGTCATGTGGGGGCGGGGCGTCGGTGCCTCCGGATCGTTACACTTCCAGCCTTGAATCGCGACCCTACAGGAGATTTCCGATGGCTTTTCAGGGCAAGGTAGCGCTGGTCACCGGCGGTGCCAGTGGCATGGGCAGGGTGTCGACGCTGCGACTCGCGGCGGCGGGCGCAAAGGTCGCGATTTTCGACATGAACGAGGCCGCGCTCGCCGATACCGCGGCGCAGTCGCCGAACATCCGCGCCTGGCGCTGCAACGTGGCGGACTGGGAGGACGTGCAGGCGCGTGTTGCCGAGGTCGAACGCGAGCTGGGGCCCGTCGACCGGCTGACCCACGCCGCCGGGATCATGCCGAGCCACGCGGTGATGGACACCACGCTGGAGACCGCTCGGCGCCTGATCGAGGTCAACTACTACGGCACGCTGCACATGATCCGTGCCGTGGTGCCGGGGATGGTCGCGCGCAACCGCGGCGACGTGATCCTGTTCGGCTCGATCTCGGGCATGGCCCTGACGCCGAAACTCGGCGCCTATGCCGCCTCGAAGGCAGCCGTCAACGTGCTGGGCGAG
>JAGPES010000392.1 GCA_018057015.1 Pseudomonadales bacterium
GCCTGGGTCTGCTGGTCGGCGCGGGCCTGGATCGCGTGCTCGGTATTGCGCAGGAACACGTAGGCCTCGCCGAGCTGCGCCACCACCGCGGGCGGCAAGTGGCCCAGGCTGCCGAGCAACTCCAGCACCACCAGCAGGCGGCGCTCCTGCAGCGCGGTCTCGCGGCCGCCGCGGATCAGCTGGAAGGACTGTACGATGAACTCGATCTCGCGGATGCCGCCGGCCCCGAGCTTCACGTCGGTGGCCTTGCCGCGGCGCTGCACCTCGCGGTTGATCATCGCCTTCATGCCGCGCAGCGACTCGATGGCGCTGAAGTCGATGTAGCGGCGGTAGGTGAACGGGCGCAGCGCTGCGAGCAGCCGCTCGCCGGCGGCGCGATCGCCCGCGATCACGCGCGCCTTGATCATCGCGTAGCGCTCCCAGTCGCGGCCCTGGTCCTGGTAGTACTCCTCCATCGCGTCGAAGTTGAGCGCGAGCGCGCCGGCATCGCCGTAGGGACGCAGGCGCATGTCGACGCGGAACACGAAGCCGTCCTGGGTCCTGGCGTCGATGGCCTTGATCACGCGTTGCCCGAGCCGCGTGAAGAACTCCTGATTGCTGAGCGCGCGCTCGCCGTCGGTCTCGCCCTGCGCGGGGTAGGCGAAGATCAGGTCGATGTCGGAGGAGAGGTTCAGTTCGCAGGCGCCGAGCTTGCCCATGCCGAGCACCACCAGTCGCTGCGGCGTGCCGCAGTCGCGCCCGCGCGGCTCGCCGTGGCGCGCCGCGAGCTGGGCGTGGCCGTGCGCCACGGCCGCCTCGACCGTCGCCTCGGCCAGCCAGGTGAGGTCGCGCGTGGTCTCGACGAGGTCCGCCGTGCGCTGCAGGTCGCGCCACACGATGCGCACCATCTCGCGCCGGCGCAGCCGGCGCAGCTCGGCGGCCAGCCGCGCCTCGTCGGCATCGGCGGGGAGCGCGAGGGCGAGGCGCTCGCGGATCTCGCGCGCGTCATAGCTGCGCGCGAGATCGCCGCTCGCCAGCAGCCCGGGCAGCAAGCCGGCATCACGCGCGAGCGACTGCCCCACGAACTGGCTGCAGCAGAGCACCCGTGCCAGCGCTGCGGCCAGCCCGGCATCGGCGGCGAGCCGCGCCTGCACGGCCTCGTGCGCCGCGGGCTCCAGCGCCGCGAGGATTTCCTGCCAGTCGCGCTCCAGCGCAGCGCGCAGCGGCGACGGAACCTGGTCCACAGGCAATGCGTTCATGCGCCGTCCCTGCTGTTGTCCATCGGCGCCACGCGCAGCACCTCTTCCAGCGTGGTGAGCCCGGCGGCGATCTTGCGCGCGCCGGCAAGACGCAGCGTCTTCATGCCGGCGCGCATGCCGATCAGGCGCAACTCCTCGCTGTCACAGCCCTCGCGCACCGCGCGCTGCACGGCGGCGTCGACGCGCAGGATCTCGTAGATGCCCTGGCGGCCCGAGAAGCCGGTATTGCGGCATTCGAGGCAGCCGTTCGCCGCGTAGACCGTGGCCGGCGGCTTCGCCTTCCACGGCGCGACCAGGCGGCTCCACACTTCCTCGTCGATGGTGGCCGGCACCTTGCAGTGCGGGCACAGGATGCGCAGCAGGCGTTGCGCCATCACGCCGAGCACGGTGGCGCGGATCAGGTAGGAGGGGATGCCGAGCTCGAGCAGCCGCGTGATCGCCGAGGGGCTGTCGTTGGTGTGCAGCGTCGAGAGCACGAGGTGCCCGGTCAATGCGGCCTGCACCGCCATCTCGGCGGTCTCGCGGTCGCGGATCTCGCCGATCATGATGATGTCGGGATCCTGGCGCAGCAGCGCGCGCACGCCGCTGGCGAAATCGAGGCCGATGCCGTGCTGCACCTGCACCTGGTTGAACGCGGGCTCGACCATCTCGATCGGGTCCTCGATGGTGCTGACGTTCACCTCGGCCGTGGCCAGCTGCTTGAGCGTCGAATACAGCGTGGTGGTCTTGCCCGAGCCGGTGGGGCCCGTGACCAGCACGATGCCGTGCGGCTGCTCGACCATGCCGCGCCACTGCGCGTGGTCCTCGTCGGCAAGCCCGAGGTCGGCGAAGCTGCGCACCAGCACCTCGGGGTCGAAGATCCGCATCACCAGCTTCTCGCCGAAGGCGGTCGGCAGCGTCGAGAGCCGCAGCTCGATCTCACTGCCGGCGGGGGTGCGCGACTTCACGCGCCCGTCCTGCGGCCGGCGCTTCTCGGCGAGGTCCATGCGCCCGAGGATCTTGAGCCGGCTGGTCACCGCCATCGCCACCGGCGTGGGCAGCTGGTAGACGCTGTGCAGGATGCCGTCGATGCGAAAGCGCACGTTGGCGAGCTCGCGGCGCGGCTCGAGGTGGATGTCGCTGGCGCGCTGGTCGAAGGCGTACTGCAGCAGCCAGTCGACGATGCTGACGATGTGCTGGTCGTTGGCGTCGGGATCCTTGAGCTTGCCGAGCTCCACCAGCTGCTCGAAGTTCGCCAGCCCGGCGGTGGTCTGCACGCCGCGTGCGCCGCTGGCGCCGCTCACGGACTTCGCGAGGCTGTAGAACTCCACGATGTAGCGGTCGATGTCGGCGGGGTCGGCGATCACGCGGCGGATCGGGCGCTTGAGCGTGCGCGCCAGGTCCGGCTCCCACGCGCTCACCAGCGGCTCGGCGCCGGCGATCACGACCTCCTCGGCCGTGCTCTCGACGGCGAGAATGCGGTGACGCTTGGCGAAGGCGAAGGACATCACCGCGGTGACCGCGGCGGCGTCGATGCGCAGCGGGTCGATGTGATAGAGCGTCTGCCCGCTGCGCTGCGCGAGCCAGCCGAGCAGGCGCTCGATACCCAGCGGCCGCGAGTCGACGGGCGAGACCAGCTGCTGGTCGGCGACGAAATTCACCGGGTGGCGCGTGACACCCTCGCGGGCCCGCGGCGTGTAGCGCAGCCGGCGCGCATCGGCTTCGTCGATCAGGCCGTCGGCGGCCAGCGCGTCCATCAGTTCGCCCTGGTCGATCGGCTTGCCGGCGCTCAGGGCCTTGGGTTCGGACATGCGGTAAGGGTTCCTGCGACAGTGATGACGGATGGTAGCCCATCCTGGCGAGGCGGCCGCGACGCGCGGGCGATCAGCGCCGGCGGCCGGCGCGCTTGCGGCCGCGCCCGGGCGCACGGCCCGACCCACGGAACGGATCGAAGCCCTCGTCCGCAAAGGCATCCGGCGCATCCAGGAAGGCGTCCAGCAGCAGCCCCTCCAGGCGCTCTTCCTCGCGCATCTCGCGCGCGTGCTGCTGCAGCCAGCGCTTGCGCGCCGCGGGATCCAGCAACATGGCGTGGTGTGCCTTGAGGCCCTTGATGTCCTGCTTCAGCTCGGCGAGTTCACGCTTCAGCCCGTGTTGCACCGCGGCCGGGGTCACGTTTGCCGGCGACTGACCGGTAAGCCGGCCGAAATGCACAGTGATGCCCGCGAGCTCCTGCTCCAGCTCCCGGACCTGCTCGCGCAGCACCTTGTTGTAGTGCCCGAGGCGCGCCGTGGACACCCGCGCCAGGTGCGCGGCGTCGATCTGCTCGGTCTCGAGTTGCAGCGTGAGCAGGGTCAGCAGATCGCCTTCGTCGTAGGCATGGTTGACGCGCTGCATCAGCTCGTGGCGACGCACGCGCTCGGCCTCGTTCCCGGCGCGATCCGGATG
>JAGPES010000393.1 GCA_018057015.1 Pseudomonadales bacterium
GCACGATTTCGTCGTCGAACTGCAGCAACGCACGGCGCTGGGCGCGGTGCGCCGCATCGAGGTCAAGCTCTACGGCTCGCTGTCGGCGACCGGCGTCGGTCACGGCACCGACCGTGCCGTGATCGCAGGCCTGATGGGCGCGCGCCCGGACGAGGTCGATCCGGATTTTCTCGTCGAGGCGGTGGACGCGGTGCGCATCGACGGCGAGCTGCCGCTGCCGGGCGGCGTGGTCGTGCCCTTCGATTGGGCGCGCGACATGCGCCTGCTGCCGGTGAGCCTGCCCTACCACCCCAACGCGATGCGGCTGATCGCTCATGGTGACGCCGCCGTGGTGTACGAGAACACCTACTACTCGGTGGGTGGCGGTTTCGTCATCGACGAGGCGCAGGCGCAGTCGGGCGGCGCGACCGAGACCGCGGTGGAGCTCCCGTATCCTTTCGAGGACGGCGCCCAACTGCTCGAACAGTGCCGTCGCCACGGCCTGCGCATCAGCGAGCTGATGCTCGCCAACGAAGGCGCCTGGCGCAGCGAGGCCGAGACGCGCGCCGCCCTGCAGCGCATCTGGACCGTGATGCGCGCCTGCGTCGATCGCGGCGTGGGCCACGAGGGCGTGCTGCCGGGCGGGCTCAACGTGCGCCGCCGCGCGCCCACGCTGTACCGCAAGCTCAGCGAGCACAGCGCCGGCCGCAACATGATCAGCGACTCGATGAACGCACTCGACTGGGTCAACCTGTATGCGCTGGCGGTGAACGAAGAGAACGCCGGCGGCGGCCGCGTGGTGACCGCGCCCACCAACGGCGCAGCCGGCATCATCCCGGCGGTGCTGCACTACTACATGAAGTTCATGCCCGGCAGCAGCGAGCGCGACGTGGAGAACTTCCTCCTCGCCGCTGCCGCGGTCGGCGTGCTGTGCAAGAAGAATGCCTCGATCTCCGGCGCCGAGGTCGGCTGCCAGGGCGAGGTCGGCTCGGCGTGCGCGATGGCCGCCGCCGGTCTCGCCGAAGTGCTCGGCGGCACGCCCGAGCAGGTCGAGAACGCCGCCGAGATCGGCCTCGAGCACAACCTCGGCCTCACCTGCGACCCGGTCGGCGGCCTGGTCCAGGTGCCGTGCATCGAGCGCAACGCGATGGCCTCGATCAAGGCGATCAACGCCGCCCAGCTCGCCCTGCGTGGCGACGGCGCGCACGCGATCTCGCTCGACCAGGTGATCCGCACCATGCGCGACACCGGCCGCGACATGCTCGACAAGTACAAGGAAACCTCCCGCGGCGGCCTCGCCGTCAGCTTCCCCGAGTGCTGATCGCGCTCGGGGTGGCTGCGCGCAGGCCCCGTAACCCGTAGCAAGCGTCGTTCCCAAACTCAAGCCCTTAGCAAGAAGCAGTAACGAGGAGACATGAAATGACTACCGCAACCCCCACGGCTCTGCAGCGCCTCATGCGCATGAGCCTGATTTCCCAGATCGCCATCGGTCTGGTCCTGGGCATCGCCCTGGCGCTGATCGCGCCGGGCGCCACCAAATCGGTCGCGCTGCTCGGCGACCTCTTCATCGCCGCGCTGAAGGCCGTCGCGCCGATCCTGGTCTTCGTGCTGGTGACGGCGGCGATCGCCAACCACAAGCACGGGCAGCCCACGCACATGCGCCCGGTGCTGATCCTGTACCTGCTCGGCACCTTCGCGGCCGCGCTGGTCGCCGTGCTTGCCAGCTTCGCGTTCCCGACCACGCTGGTGCTCGACACCGCAGCCGCGACCGGCAACCCGCCGGGTGGCATCCTGGTGGTGCTGAAGAACCTGCTGCTCAACGTGGTCGCCAACCCGGTGCGCGCGCTGATGGAAGCCAACTTCATCGGCATCCTGGCGTGGGCGATCGGCCTCGGCGTCGCGCTGCGTCATGCCTCCGAAGGTACGCGCAAGACGGTCAATGACCTCGCGGACGCGGTGTCCTCGATCGTGCAGGTGGTGATCCGCTTCGCGCCGCTCGGCATCTTCGGCCTGGTCGCCGCCACCATGGGCGAGACCGGTTTCGACGCGCTGCTCGGCTACGGCAAGCTGCTGATGGTGATCGTGGGCTGCATGCTGTTCGTCGCCCTGGTGGTCAACCCGCTGTTCGTGTTCTGGAAGCTGCGCAGCAACCCGTATCCGCTGGTGCTCACCTGCCTGCGCGAGAGCGGCGTCACCGCCTTCTTCACCCGCAGCTCGGCTGCCAACATCCCCATCAACATGGCGCTGTGCAAGCGCATGGGCCTGCATGAGGACACCTACGCGATCTCGATCCCGCTCGGCGCCACGATCAACATGGGCGGCGCCGCGATCACGATCTCGGTGATGGCGCTCGCCGCTGCGCACACCCTGGGCATCCCGGTCGACTTCGCGACTGCGCTGCTGCTGAGCGTGGTGTCCGCGCTCGCCGCCTGCGGTGCGTCCGGTGTGGCGGGTGGCTCGCTGCTGCTGATCCCGATGGCGACCAGCCTGCTCGGCGTCCAGGCCGACGTGGCGATGCAGGTGGTGGCGATCGGCTTCGTCATCAGCGTGGTCCAGGACTCGGCCGAGACCGCGCTCAACTCCTCGACCGACGTGCTCTTCACCGCCGCCGCCTGTGCGGCCGAGAGCGGCGAGCCGCTGCAACTCGATCGCGCCTGATCGGCGTACGAACTTTCGCCCTTGTCGTGGGGAACAGCAGTTCCCCCAACAACTGCAATGGAGTCGTGATGACAAAAAATTCCCAATCTCCCATCCGCGAGCGCTTCCTGACCCACCTGCACGGCGTCGTCGACCAGATCCGTGCCGACGGCTTCTACAAGGCCGAGCGCGTCATCGACAGCCCGCAGGGCGCCCAGGTTCACCTCGGCAGCGGTGCCGATGTGCTGAACTTCTGCGCCAACAACTACCTCGGCCTTGCCAACGACCCGCGTCTGGTCAAGGCGGCCCAGGACGGCCTGGCCGAAGACGGCTTCGGCATGGCCTCGGTGCGCTTCATCTGCGGCACGCAGTCGGTGCACAAGCGGCTCGAGGCCAGCATCTCGAAGTTCCTCGGCACCGAGGACACGATCCTCTACGGCAGCTGCTTCGACGCCAACGGCGGCCTGTTCGAGACCATCCTCACCGAAGAAGACGCGGTCATCTCGGACGAGCTCAACCACGCCTCGATCATCGACGGCGTGCGCCTGTGCAAGGCCAAGCGCTACCGCTATCGCAACAACGACATGGCCGACCTCGAGGCGCAACTGCAGGCTGCCGACGCCGCCGGCGTGCGCTTCAAGCTCATCGCCACCGACGGCGTGTTCTCCATGGACGGCGTCATCGCCGACCTCAAGTCGGTGTGCGACCTGGCCGACAAGTATGGCGCGCTGGTGATGGTCGACGACTCCCACGCCGTCGGCTTCGTCGGCACGCACGGCCGCGGCACGGCGGAATACTGCGGCGTCGAAGGCCGCGTGGACATCATCACCGGCACGCTCGGCAAGGCCCTGGGCGGCTCCTCGGGCGGCTACACCTCGGGGCACAAGGAGATCATCGAGCTGCTGCGCCAGCGCTCGCGGCCCTATCTGTTCTCGAACACGCTCGCGCCCTCGATCGCGGCCGCGTCTATCAAGGTCATGGAACTGCTCGACAGCGACGAAGGCCTGGAACTGTGCCGTCGCGTGAAAGAAAACGGG
>JAGPES010000394.1 GCA_018057015.1 Pseudomonadales bacterium
ACGGCGGCAAGCGCCTGCAGATCAACGCGCAGAACTGCGTGCACTGCAAGACGTGCGACATCAAGGACCCCACGCAGAACATCGTCTGGGTCACGCCCGAAGGCGCCGGCGGCCCCAACTACCCGAACATGTGATGATCCGACGCGGACCAGGCGCGAGATGCGCCGCGTTCGCGGCACGCGATTGCCTCATTCCAGCGCGAAGAAGATCCCGTCGCTGCGCACACCCGCCTTGCCGCTCTCCTCGTCGATCCCGGCCATCCCTGCCATGCGGTAGAACACGTTGCGGTGCACCAGCGCCGGCATGCCGTCACGCACCCGCTGATAGGCGCGCACTTCGCCCCGCGCGGGATCCTCGCGCAGGAAGAGCGGATGCTCGCTGCCCAGCAGGAAACGCTCACCGAGATTCGTGATCATCCAGATGCGCGGTACGCCGTCTTGCGCGGAGCACTCCATGTCGGTGATCACGAAAGGCGCGTCGTCGACGCGCACACGAAGCACCTGCTCCGGCGTCTGCAGCACGTACTGCTCGCCGCGCCGCTGCAGCATGCCTGCGAACAGGCGCACCATCGCCTCGCGCTCGATCACGCTGCCACGATAACGCCAGGCACCCTGGCGGTCGATGTGGAAATCGGGTGATCCGCTCATCTCGTCGGTCCCGCAGGCAAGGCGGAGCCGGTGCGCACCGACGTCGCGGCGCGAGCCGGCACGATCAGCAGCGCGGCGGTGCGATCAGGCGCACGTTCACGACCCCTTCGACAGTGCACAGCTGCGCCAGCACCTGCTCGGATGGCGCGCCATCCACGTCGATGAGGTTGTAGGCAATGTTGTCGCGGCTGCGGTTGAGCATGTCGACGATGTTGATCCCCGCACCGGCCAGGATGGACAGGATGTTGCCCAGCATGCCCGGGATGTTGCGGTTGGTGAGCGCGAGACGGCTGCCGCTGGTGCGCTCGAGTTCGAGCGCCGGGAAGTTGACCGAATTGCGGATGTTGCCGTGCTCGAGGAACGCACGCAGCTGGTCGGCGGCCATGATGGCGCAGTTCTCCTCAGCCTCCTCCGTGCTGGCGCCGATATGCGGCATCAGGATCACGTCGCGACGACCGATCAGGCGCGGATGCGGGAAATCCGTGATGTAGCGCGCCAGGCGCCCTGCGTCGAGTGCCTGCAGCACCGCATCGATGTCGACGATCTCGTCGCGCGCGAAGTTCAGCAGGCAGGTGCCCTTGCGGAAACCGGCACTGCTCTCGGCATTGACCAGGTGGCGCGTCGAGTCGAGCACCGGCAGGTGCAGGCTGATGAAATCGGCGCGCGCGAACAGCGAACCCAGGTTCTCCATGCGCCGCACTTCACTGGGCAGGCGCCACGCGGCCTCGACCGACAGCGCCGGGTCGAAACCGATCACTTCCATGCCCAGACCGAGCCCGAGGCGCGCCACCTTGCTGCCGATCGCGCCGAGCCCGACGACGCCGAGCGTCTTGCCGCGCAGTTCGTTGCCCGCGAAGCGCTTCTTTTCCTTCTCGAGCAGCGCGCCCATCTCGACCGCCGGCATGTCGGGCGAGAGCGAATTGACGTAGGAAATCCCCTCCACGATCCCGCGCGAGGCGAGCAGCAGCGCTGCCGCCACCAGTTCCTTCACCGCGTTGGCATTGGCACCCGGCGTATTGAATACCGGGATGCCGCGCGCGGTGCAGGCATCGACGGGAATATTGTTCACCCCCGCGCCGGCACGGGCAACCGCCTTGACCGAGGCCCCGATCTCGGGTTCGGCGAGCTTGTGGCTGCGCAGGAGTATGGCGTCCGGCGTGCCGATCTCGCTGGCGACCTCGTAGCACTCGCGGCTGAAACGCTCGAGCCCCTTGACCGAAATCTGGTTGAAGGTGCGAATCCTGAACATTGCCGATCTCTCCCTGTTGATGCCTGCATGCACCGGCCGTCGTGACACTGCCCGACCGTCCCGCCTTGCCGGGCGAAGGGCGCGTATTCTAGCGCAGCGGGTGCGCGATTCCCCGCTTCAATTGGCGGTAATCCGACTGCTGCCCCGCAGGATGCAGTCGACGGACGCAGGCGCCCAGCCGACGCCCGGCACCGCGCGGAAGCAGCACGGTTCCCCGTGCACGGTGTCGCCGCCGTCGCGTCGCGCCAGCGCGGCGCTGTAAGGTCCGTCGAGGCGGTACGACCAGAAAGCCCAGCGCCACGATTCGGGTTCGAGCGCCGGCATCGCCGCGAAGCACAGGCGCGCAGCCGGTCGATCGAAGCTGAACCAGAAATCGGCCAGAGACTGGCTGAGGCCATCGCCGCGCGCCTTCACGAAGGCCTCCTTGAGAGTCCACAGATCGTAGAATTCGCCGGCCAGTTCCGCGCCCTCGAGACCGGGCAGCCGCGCCGCCTCGGATGGTGCGAAGTTGCGTGTCGCGAGTCCCTGAAAATTGCGCACCGGACGATGGAACTCGATGTCGACGCCGAGCAACCCCGCGTTTTCGCTCACCGCGAGCAGCGCCAGCGATCCGCTGTGCGAGAGGTTGAACGCCGGCGCGCACGTGCGCTGCGCCGGCACGAGCCCGGGCTTGCCGTGCTCACCCTTCAGGAATCGCCAGTCCACGGGTGGCCTGTCGTCGTAGAGTGACAGCACGCAACGCAACAGCGCGTGACTGACCAGGAAACGGTGCCGGTCGCGCTCGAACACCAGGCGCTGCATGCGCTGGATTTCGTCCGCGTCGAGCACGAGGCGATAGGCCGCGAGCAGCGCGGGGTCATGCTGCCGATCCAGATCGCAGACCCAGAGGTGGGTCGCGCCGGCCGCGAGAACCGGCGCCCTGTCGCTCCAGAAGCGCGGTTCAGGGGCGGGAGAGGACACCGGCCTCAGAGCAACTCGATGGCAGAGGACTCGCGCAGGCGCTGCTCGTAATGCGCCACGACCTCGCGTGCCCGGGAGCGCTGCAGCAGCTTGCCGAGCATCCCGCGCTGTTCCGCAGGCAGGCTCTCCAGCGCGCCGTCCCGGAAATTCTCGAACTGGAACACCAGCGCGTCGCCGCTGCCGGCCACCACCGTGCCGCGCCCGGAACCGTCCCGCCCCCGTGGCGTCTTGAACAGCGCCTCGTTCAGCTCGGCCGGAACGCCGGGGGCGTCACGACCGAGACTCTTGACGGTCTTAGCTTCGTAGCCTCCTGCCGTGGCGATCTGCTCGATGCTCTCGCCCTTGTCGAGCTGCGCGAGCAGCTGCTCTGCCCGTGATCGAACCTTTTCCCGCACCATCGACTCCTGGAGCAGCTCGCGGATCCGCCCCTGCACCTCGACCAGTTCCTGCTGCCGCGAGGGCTTGTGCGCTTTCAGCCGCAGCACCACCACGTGCTCGTCGTCCAGTTCGATCCGCTCGCTGTTCTGGGCGTTCGCGAGCACGTCCTGGCCGAAGGCGGCGGCGATGACGCGGGCATCGGCGAACGTCCCCTCGCCGCCGCGACGCCCGAATTCCGGACTGATCTTGCGCTCGAGCCCGAGCTCGCGGGACGCCTCCGCCAGGTCATCGGAGTTGAACGTCAGGTCGGCCAGGCGATCGGATCGCTCGACAAACACGGGTTCGGCGGCGCGGCGCTGCAGTTCGGTCTCGATACCTGCGCGCATTTCCTCGAAAGACGGCACGGCC
>JAGPES010000395.1 GCA_018057015.1 Pseudomonadales bacterium
GCCTTGAACCCCGCGGCCAGGGGCTCGATCACCGCCGCATCGGTGGTGCCCGCCAGCATCTGCAGGGTCTCGAGCAGCGGCGGACCGACGATCGAGGCGTGGATCGGCACCACGGCTTCGCGCCCTGCAGTGGCGAAGGCGTCGCGATAGCTCGCGAGGATGGCGGGGGCGGAGTCGATCAGCGTGCCGTCGAGGTCGAACAGCACTTGAGCGTAGCGGGGCATGCGGGAGACCACCGGCGGCGCGGCAGTCAGGATGACGTCCGCGGGAATGGAGTTGGCCTCGTCACCAGGAATCGAACCTGGATCTGGCGCTTAGGAGGCGCCTGTTCTATCCGTTGAACTATGACGAGACTCAGGGCGCGCATTCTAGCCGTTCGGGGGCGTCGGACCAAGTGCCGGTTCGTCGCTGCGCGGCGGGAACAGGAAGGCGCCCGGCGCGCGCAGCAGGCGCTTCGCCAGCAGACCGCCGAGGCTGCGGCCCTGCTCGAAGCTGATGCGGCGCGCGCGCATCGCCACGCTCAGGGTCAGCATGAAGCTCACCAGCAGGTTGGTGATGCCGATCAGCAGCACGCCGGCAAAGGCGATCGCCACCGTGGTGGCGGGGATCGAGAAGTCGAGCGCCGCCGCGGCATAGCCCAGGTAGGCCGACGAGAAGGCGATGTGGCGGATGTCGATCGGCAGCCCGAACAGCACGCCCAGCGCGGTGGCGCCGCCGAGCAGGAAGCCGAAGAAGAAGTTGCCCGCCAGCGCGCCGATGTTCTGCTCCACGTAGGCGGCAAAGCGTTCGGCGCGCGCCTCGCCGAGCAGCCGGCGCAGGCCGCGCAACTGGCGCAGGCGCTGCGGCACGCGGTTGTAGGCCGAGAGGTTGTCGTAGTAGGCGGCGATCAGCCCGGACATGAACAGGCACACGCCCGCGATGGCGGCGAACAGCAGCGCGCCGCCGCGCGGGTCGATCTCGTCGAGCAGTTGCTGCGCCTTTTCCGGGCTGATGAAGTGCTCGCCGGTGCCGAGCTTGATCACCACGCCCACGGCCAGCGCCACCGGGATCGCCACGCCGATGTTGCCGAGGATGGCGCCGGTCTGGCTGCGTATGGTGCGCACGATCAGGTCGGCGAGGGCCTCGAGGTCGCGCGTCTTGCCCTTGGCCTCGCCGATCGAAGCGGCGATGGCGTTGGCCGTCATCGCTGGCTGCTTGGTGGCGACCGTGCCGCCGAGCATGTGGATGAGCATGAAGCCGAGGCCGTAGTTGAGGCAGAACGACAGCAGCTCGTTGAGCGGGGCCATGCCCTGGCTGCCGAGCACGATCTTGTTGGCGGCCATGAAGGCGATGATGAGCCCGCCGAGCGCGGCCGATGCGAACAGCCCGAAGTACTCGGTGCGCGAACTCGTGATGTAGTGCTCGCCGGTCTTGCTCGCGCTCTCGGTCATGCGCAGCGACAACAGCTCGACGTTCTTGCCCCAGTAGTCGGCGAGGATGTTCTTGCGGCACTCGGCGCGCACCAGGGTCTTGAACAGGCGCACGATGCGCGGCGCGGCATCTTCCACCACGCGCCGCGTGCGCCACTCGCCGAGCAGCTCGATCAGTTCGTGGATGCGCTCGAGGTGCTGGCGCAGGCGCTCGAGCTTGAAGGTGAGGGTGAGGCTGGTGCCGATGCGCATCGCGCGCTTGCGCACACGCTGCAGCACCTCGTCGCACTGGTGCAGCATCACGCTCAGATGCTTGTCGTCGGCGATCAGTGCGCCGGGCGTGGTCCACCAGTTGTTGTAATGCTGGATGTAGGTCAGCAGTTCGGCGTTCTGTGCCAGGAAGGGGGACTCGTACTCCTCCAGGTTGGGGTCGATGCGCACCAGTTCCGGATCCAGCCCGATCGCCGAGACGTGGAAGGAGAGCACGCGCAGCGACTCGAGGATCTCGCCGACCGTGTTCGGCAGCGGGCTGGCATCCTCCTCGAACATCGGCGTCTGGTGGCCGACCAGCAGGCCGAGCAACTCCAGCCAGTCCGCGTCGGCGATGGCATTGACCCAGATCTCGTCGTCCACGCGATGGAACACCACCGACAGCAGATCCTTGAGATACGTGGTGTCGATGACCTCGGGGAGCAGGCGGCCGCCGATGCGGCGCGAGGTCTCGGAGAAGAAGCCGGTCGACGGCAGCAGGCCGGAGGAGACGTACATCGTCACCTGCTTGCGCTCGTCGAACAGGCGCCGCATCGCACTGCGCAGGTTGCTCAGCAGATCGGGGCGGCGCGCGAGCAGATGGCTCAGCGTGCGCAGGTTTTCGGTGGCCGTGTCGGTCTGGGTCGGACGTGGCGGGCGCAGTTTGTCGACCAGCGCCACCCACAGGGCGACCTGGTCCTGGTCGGGCTGACCAAAGCGTTCGAGGAGTCTTTCCATCGTGTTCATGTACCTGTTTTCTGCGGGCCGCGGAGCGGGATGGGGCCGCGCAGGGGCGCCCGGGAAAGGCGAAGAAGATCACCGCCGGACAAAAATTGTGCACTGCATTATGCGGTATTCCGCCCGCGCCGCCAGTGCGGGGCTAAAATCGCCAGCCTTGTTCCGAACTGCAGCCGAGCGCTGCACCCCGCGCCAATGCCCCTGCTTTCCGTCGATAACGCCTGTCTCGCCTTCGGTCACGTCGATCTGCTCGATCACGTGAGTTTCCAGCTCGATGGCGGCGAGCGTGTCGCGCTCATCGGGCGCAACGGCTCGGGCAAATCCAGCCTGCTGCGCGCGCTTGCCGGCCAGGCGGCGCTCGATGATGGCACAGTGTGGCGGCAGGCCGAAATGGTCACCGCCTACGTGCCGCAGGAGCCCGACTTCGATCTCGAGCGCGACGTTTTCGCCACCATCGCCGACGGCCTGGGCGCCGCGGCGCAGCTCCTGGTCGACTACCACGCCGCCATGGTCGCGGTGTCCGAGCACGCCACGCCCGAGGCCCTGGCCCGGCTCGACACCCTGCAGCACGCGGTGGAATCCGCCGAGGCCTGGCGCCTGAACCAGCGCGTCGAGCAGGTCGTGGCGCGTATCGGACTCGACCCGGCGGCGAAGGTTTCCAGCCTGTCGGGCGGTGGGATCAAGCGCGTGGCGCTGGCGCGCGCCCTGGTCGCCGAGCCCGACCTGCTGCTGCTCGACGAACCCACCAACCACCTCGACCTCGACGGCATCCTGTGGCTCGAGGAATTGATCCGCGACTTTCGCGGTGCGGTCATGGTGATCACCCACGACCGCGTCTTCCTGGACAACGTCGCCACCCGCATCATCGAGCTCGACCGCGGCCGGCTGGCGAGCTACCCGGGGCGCTTCGCCGACTACCTGCGGCGCAAGGCCGAAGAGCTGGAATCGGAAGAAAAAGCCTCCGCGCGCTTCGACAAGTTCCTCGCCCAGGAAGAGGTGTGGATCCGCAAGGGCGTGGAAGCCCGCCGCACCCGCAACGAGGGCCGCGTACGCCGCCTCGAGGCGTTGCGCAATGCGCGCGCCGCACGCCGCGACCGTCTCGGCAACGTCAGCCTGGCGGTGGATACCGGCGACAAGAGCGGGCAGATGGTGGCCGAGCTCACCCATGTCAGCAAACGCTATGGCGACAAGGTCGTGGTGCGCGACTTTTCCACCCGCATCCTGCGTGGCGACCGCATCGGCTT
>JAGPES010000396.1 GCA_018057015.1 Pseudomonadales bacterium
TGCCGGAGCTGGAAGACATCGATGTCTGAGGAGCGCGTGCGTCTCGACAAGTGGTTGTGGGCGGCGCGCTTCTTCCGCACCCGCAACCTGGCCAGGCAGGCCATCGAGGGCGGCAAGGTGTGGTACGACGGCGCCCGCACCAAGGTCTCGAAGGAAGTGCGGTCCGGTGCGCAGCTGTGCATCCGCCAGGGCTTCGACGAGAAGACCGTGACGGTGCGCGCGCTGTCCGGCGAGCGGCGCGGCGCTCCCGAGGCGGCGCTGCTCTACGAGGAGACGGCGGCCAGTGTCGCGGCGCGCACGGCCGGCGCCGACGAGCGCCGGCTGCAGCGCGCCGGCCAGGTCCTGCAGGAGGGGCGCCCCGGCAAGCGCGACCGTCGGCTCATCCACCGGTTCAAGGAGCGCCAGTCCGGGTCATGAGTGCGCCCGACACCGACACGCTGCAACGCTTCCATTTCGAGACCGCTGCGGTGCGCGGGGAGCTGGTGCGCCTGGGCGCGAGCCTGCGCGAGATCCTCGGCCAGCATTTCTATCCGCAACCGGTGGCGGCGCTGCTCGGCGAGTCGCTCGCGGCCAGCGTGCTGCTGAGCTCCACGATCAAGTTCGCCGGTTCGCTCAGCCTGCAGGCAAAGAGCGAGGGGCCGGTGTCCATCCTGTTCGGGGAATGCACCCACGACCGCCAGGTCCGCGGCTACGCGCGCGTGGCAGACGGCGCCGTCGCCCACGCGCTCGACGAACTGCTGAGCCGCGGCACGCTGGCGATCACGATCACCCCGGCCGAGGGGCAGCGCTACCAGGGCATCGTGCCGCTCGACGCGCCACGCCTCGCGGGATGCCTGGAGCACTACTTCGCGCAGTCCGAACAGCTGCCGACCGCGATCCTGCTCGCCTGCGACGGCGAGCACGCCGCCGGACTGCTGCTGCAGGTACTGCCGGGCAGCGTCGGGACGCCCGCCGAACACGCCGGGCACTGGGAGCACCTGCAGCGGCTCGCGCGCACCGTGACCGACGCGGAGCTGCTGGGCGAGGGCTTCGAGACGCTGCTCTACCACCTCTTCCACGAGGAGCGCGTGCGGGTGCAGGCGCCGCAGCCGGTACGCTTCGGCTGTCGCTGTTCCGCCAGCCGCGCGGCCAGCACGCTGCAGTCGCTCGGCGAGGCCGAGGCGCGGGCCATCCTCGCCGAGCAGGGAACCATCCTCATCCACTGCGAGTTCTGCCAGCAGGAGTACCGCTTCGATGCCGCCGCGCTCGACGGGATGTTCCACGTCGAGGTTCCCGCCGCGAGGCATTGACTTCTCCATGGTTTCCCGGGGCGGGGGGTTTTTGCCATAATGCGCTCCCCCGCGCGCGGCCACAGCCTGATCCGCCCCCGCCCGGGTCGGCGTAACAGCTGCCCAATCCATTGAGCAACATAGGATTTCCTGAATGGAGACTGCGACGATTTCGACCAGCACGTTGTACACGGACCTGAGCTCCGCGCTCCTGGTGGAGCACGCTATCCGTCGCAAGGAAGGCCACCTCGCCGACACCGGCGCACTGGTCGTGACGACCGGGCGGCGCACCGGGCGCTCGCCGGCCGATCGCTTCATCGTCGACGAACCCAGCTCCAACGACGCCATCGACTGGGGCGCGATCAACCGCAAGTTCGACGCCGAGAAATTCAACGCGCTGTGGGATCGCGTGGTCGAGTTCAGCTCCGAGCACGACCGCTACGTGTCGCACCTGCACGTGGGCGCCGACATCGAGTACTACATCCCGATCCGCGTCACCACCGAGAACGCCTGGCAGAACCTGTTCGCGCGCAACATGTTCATCCGCCCGGAGAAATACAACCCGCGCGCCAAGGAAGAGTGGCAGGTGCTGAACATCCCGTCGTTCATCTGCGATCCGGCGCGTGACGGCACCAACAGCGATGGCGCGGTGATCATCAACTTTGCCCAGCGCAAGGTGTTGCTGGCGAACATGCGCTACGCGGGCGAGATGAAGAAGGCGATGTTCTCGGTGCAGAACTTCCTGTTGCCCGAACGCGACGTGCTGCCCATGCACTGTGCCGCCAACGTGGGTCACGACGGCGACGTGGCGTTGTTCTTCGGCCTCTCGGGGACCGGCAAGACCACGCTGTCTGCCGACCCGGACCGCTACCTGATCGGCGACGACGAGCACGGCTGGGCCGAGGGCGCGGTGTTCAACATCGAGGGCGGCTGCTACGCCAAGACCATCAACCTGAGCCGCAAGAACGAGCCGCTGATCTGGGACGCGATCCGCTTCGGCGCGATCGTCGAGAACGTGGTGACGCACGAGCACCACCGTATCGCGGACTACACCGACACCACGCTCACCGAGAACGGCCGCTGCTGTTACCCGCGCGAGCACATCGAGAAGCGCGCCGAGCGCAATGCCGCCGGCGAGCCGCTTGCCGTGATCTTCCTGACCTGCGACGTGACCGGCGTGCTGCCGCCAGTCTCGATCCTGTCCAAGGAAGCGGCGGCGTACCACTTCCTCAGCGGCTACACCGCGCTGGTCGGCTCCACCGAGATGGGTTCGGGCAGCGGCATCAAGTCGACGTTCTCGACCTGCTTCGGCGCGCCCTTCTTTCCGCGTCCGGCGCATGTCTATGCCGACCTGCTGATCCGTCGCATCGAGAAGTTCGGCAGCCAGGTCTACCTCGTCAACACCGGCTGGACCGGCGGTTCGGGTGGCGTGGGCGGCGCGGGCTTCCGCTTCCCGATCCCGACCACGCGCGCGATCATCGCGGCGATCCAGAGCGGGGCCCTGGTGGGCGCTCCGACCGAGCACCTGCCCGGGCTGAACCTCGACGTCCCGAAGCATGTCCCGGGCGTGGAGGAGCACCTGCTGAACCCGCGCAACACCTGGGAAGACAAGGCCGCCTACGACGCGCAGATGCGCAACCTGATCGGCCAGTTCCAGCAGAACTTCCGCAAGTTCAGCGGCGTCTCGGAAGCGATCATCGCGGCAGGGCCGCACCTGCCCGGCTGAGGCGGCCAGATCCGGCAACGAAAAAAGGGGGCGCGAGCCCCCTTTTTTCGTTCCGCTGCCACGCCCCCTTGCAGTGAATCCCTATGCCTGTGGGCCACTCCTGTGGCGCGCCACGGACGATCTCCACTGTGGGTTTCCACTGTGGGTCGCCATTCATGGCGACAACCATGCTGGCAGCCTCAAACCACCATCAACGCCGACCCGCATCGGTGCACCTGCCTACATCGATGCACCAACCCACACCGGCTCAGCGCGACTTCGCGATCACGTTGTCGGCATACCAGCGCATCGTGGCGAGCTTCTCCTCCAGCGAGCTGTCGGGCTGTTTCTTGTACACGTCGCGGAAGGCCACGATCACTTCGTCCACGCCGCGTTCCTCGAGTTGCTTGATGCCGTCCGGCGTATACGCCGAGGCTCCCATGTTCTGGATCTCGAAGGGCTCCTTGTCGCGGCCGTACTCGGCGCGGAAGGCGTGCAGCTTCTTCAGGAAGCCGTCGAGCTCCTCGAGCGTGGTGCCGGCGCTGATCCAGCCGTCGCCGATGCGTGCCGCGCGCTTGAGCGCGGCATCCGCGTGCCCGCCGATCAGGATCGGCACCGGCTTCGTCGGTACCGGGCAGAGCTTGATCGGCTCCATCTCGAAGATC
>JAGPES010000030.1 GCA_018057015.1 Pseudomonadales bacterium
CCAGGAAGCTGCCACCGCGGCACGGCTGCTCGCCGTGATTCTCGAAACGCCGCCCCACGCCCTGGAAGCCGGCGATGCCGCGCACGATCGCCGCGTCCGCGATGCCCTCGTCGGTGGCCACCGCCACCGCAGCCGTGGCGTTCAGCGCGTAGTGGCGCCCGGGCAGGCCCAGCTGCAGCCGTAGCGGTTCGCGCCCGCCGGGACGGTTCACCGTGAACGCGGACCTGCCCTCGTGCTGGCTGAAATCGCACAGGCGGTAATCGGCCTGCTCCGAGGTGCCGTAGGTGATCACGTGACGCGTGACGTCTGGGACGATCGACGCGACCGCGGGGTCGTCGATGCACAGCACGCTCAGGCCGTAGAACGGCAGGTTGTGCAGGAACTCGACGTAGGTCCGCTTCAGCCGCTCGAAGTCGCCGCCGTAGGTGCCCATGTGATCGGCATCGATGTTGGTGACCACCGCCACCATCGGCTGCAGGTGCAGGAACGAGGCGTCGCTCTCGTCGGCCTCGACGATCAGGTAGCGGCTGTCGCCGAGGCGCGCGTTGGCCTGCACGGCGTTCACGCGTCCGCCGATGACGAAGGTGGGATCGAGCCCCGCCTCGGCGAATATCGCGGCGATGAGGCTGGTGGTGGTGGTCTTGCCGTGCGTGCCCGCCACCGCTATGCCGTGACGAAAACGCATGATCTCGGCGAGCATCTCCGCGCGCGGCACCACCGGGACGCGTCGCTCGCGCGCGGCGGCCACCTCGACGTTATCGGCGGTCACCGCGCTGGAGGCGACCACGACATCGGCGCCGGCGATGTTCCCGGCGCGATGCCCGAGGTGCACCGCGACGCCGAGTGCGCGCAGGCGCTCCAGCACCGCGGAGGCCGCCGTATCGGAGCCCGACACGTGGTAGCCCTGGTTGCACAGCACTTCCGCGATGCCGCACATGCCCGCGCCGCCGATGCCGACGAAATGGATGTGGCCGATGCGGCGCATCTCCGGCACCGGCGCGTACCTGAGTTCCGTCATCGCGCCACCTCCAGGCAGTTCGTCGCGACCGTTTCGGCAGCCGCCGGCATCGCCAGCGCGCGCGCCCGACCCGCCATCAGCAACAATTCCTCGCGCGCGCCATGCCAGCGCGCAAGCTGCGCGGCAAGCCACCCGGGAGTGAACGCGTCCTGGGCGATCGCGAGCGCCGCGCCGGTATCGGCGAGCCAGCGCGCGTTCACGCTCTGGTGATCGTCGATGGCGGTGGGCAGCGGCACCAGGATCGCGGGCAGCCCCGCGGCGGCGAGCTCGCTCACCGTCAGCGCGCCCGCGCGGCACACCACCACGTCGGCCCACTCGTAGGCCGCGACCATGTCCTCGATGAACGCCGTGGTGCGCGCCTCGACGCCGCGCTCGCGGTAGCGCTCGCGACATGCGTCCAGCTCGCGCGCGCCGCCCTGGTGCCAGACCTCGGGGCGTTCGCCCGTCGGCAGCAGCGCGAGCGCCGCGGGCAGGGTCTCGTTCAGTACGCGCGCGCCCTGGCTGCCGCCGATCACCAGCAGGCGCAGCGGCCCCGCGCGCCCGGCCAGGCGCGTCGCGGGCGCAGGGATGGCGGCGATCGCCGCACGCACCGGGTTGCCGACAAGGCGGGCCCGCGGATGGCTCGCGAACGGTCCCGGCAGGCCGAGCAGGATGCGCGCGGCGAAACGCGCCAGCAGCCGGTTCGTGGTTCCCGCCACCGCGTTCTGCTCGTGCACCACCACCGGCACGCGCATCAGCCAGGCCGCGATGCCGCCGGGACCGGCAACGAAGCCGCCGGTGCCGAGCATGCAGACCGGGCGCAGCTTCAGCACCACGAGCAGCGCATGCGCGATCGCCACGACCAGCAGCAGCGGCGCCAGCAACTGCTGCCAGCGGCTCTTGCCGCGCACGCCGCTCACGCGCAGGAAGGAAAGGGGTATGCCGGCCGCCGGCACCAGGCGCGACTCCATGCCGGCGCGCGTGCCGAGCCAGTGAACGCGCACGCCTCGGGCCGTGAGCGCCGCCGCCGCCGCGAGGCCGGGGAAAACGTGGCCGCCGGTGCCGCCACCGGTGATCAGCACCAGCTGGGAGCGCTCAGGCATGGCGCAACCTCCACGGTGCCGTCGCCGCCACCGGGGCGGCGCGCAGTTCGACCTCGATGCGCAGGATCAGCCCCATCATGGCGAACAGGACCAGCAGGCTGCTGCCGCCGTAGCTCAGAAAGGGCAGCGTGAGGCCCTTGGTCGGCAGCAGCCCCGCGTTCACCCCGATGTTGATGAACACCTGCGCGGCGAGCAGCAGCGCCACGCCGAAGCACACGTGCGCCGAGAACAGCTGCTGCTTGCGCGCGGCGGACTGCCCGATCCAGAGGATGCGCGCGATCAGGGCCGCGAACAGCGCGATGAACGCGACTCCGCCCAGCAGCCCCAGTTCCTCGGCGATGATCGCGAACACGAAGTCGGTGTGCGCTTCCGGCAGGTAGAACAGTTTCTGCACGCTGTTGCCGAGCCCGACGCCGAGCACCTCGCCGCGGCCGAAGGCGATCAGCGCCTGCGTCAGCTGGTAGCCGCTGGCGAACTGGTCGGACCACGGATCGAGGAAAGTGATGAGTCGTTGCATGCGGTACGGCGACCACACCGCCATCACGCCGGCGCCCGCCAGCGCGAAGGCCATCAGCACGATGAACGGCAGCAGCGGCGCGCCACCGAGGAACAGCATCGCCATCGAGGCGCCGGCGATCACGACCACGGCGCCGAAGTCGGGCTCGAGCAGCAGCAGCGCGACCACGGCGCCGAGCAGGCCGAGGGGCTTGAGCATGCCCATCCACGTGTTCTGCAGTTCGCGCTGGCGCCGCGTCATGTAGCCCGCCAGGTACACGACGAAGAACAGCTTCATCAACTCCGAAGGCTGCAGGTTCACCGGACCGAAACCGATCCAGCGCGTGGCGCCGTTCACCTCGCGCCCGACTCCGGGCACCAGGAGCAGCGCCAGTATCGCCATGCCGGCAACCAGCAGCGCGGGCCCCGCGCTCTCCCACAGTTTCACCGGCAGCTGCAGCGCCAGGTACATCGCCCCGGCGCCGAGCAGCAGGTAAATGCCGTGGCGGACGATGTGGTAGAAGGGGTTGCCGAACTGTTCGGCCGCGTAGTCCATCGACGCCGATCCCATCATCACGAAACCGGCCGCCGCGAGCGCCGCGACCAGCGCCAGCAGCAGGTGGTCGAGCCCCCGCCGCTTGCGCATCAGTACCGCTTCTGTCTGCGTCATCGTCATCTCAGGGCGCCTGCGCGCCGTCAAGTGCGCGCACCGCGCGCGCGAACGCGTCGCCGCGCTCCTCGTAGTTGCGGAACATGTCGAAGCTGGCGCAGGCGGGCGACAGCAGCACGGTGTCTCCCGGCTGCGCGAGCGAGCGCGCACGTGCCACCGCCTCGTCCATGCTCGCGGCACGCGCCAGCGGCACGGTGCCGGCGAGCGCGTGCTCCAGGAAGTCCGCCGCGCTGCCGATCAGCACGGCGGCGCGGCCCGCGCGCGCGAGCCCCTCGGCGAGCAGCGTGAAGTCGCCCTCCTTGGCCACGCCGCCGGCGATCAGCACGATGCGCCCGCCACCCTCGCCGGCGAAACCGCGCAGCGCGGCCACGGCGGCGGCGACATTGGTGCCCTTGGAATCGTCGCAGAAGTCGATGCCGTCGATGCGCGCCACGAACTGGCAGCGGTGCGGCAATCCGCGGTAGCTGCGCAGCACCGCCAGCTGCGCGTCGCGCGCAATGCCCGCGGCCGCGGCGAGCGCCAGCGCCGCGAGGCTGTTGATCACGTTGTGCCGCCCGCGCATCCCCAGTTCGCGCGCGCCGATCAGCGCATCGCTGCCGCAGGCCAGCCACTCGGCGCCGTCGCGCGTCACCAGGCCGTAGTCGCCCGCCCGCGGGCTGTCCTCGCCGAAACTCAGGCGCCGCTCGACGTCCTGCGCGCCGGGCAGCGTCATGGCGTCGTCGCGGTTGAACACCGCGCAGCGCGCGCCGCGGTAGATGCGCAGCTTCGCCTCGCGGTAGGCCTGCATGTCCGGATAGCGGTCTAGGTGATCGGGCGCGATGTTGAGCACCGTGGCGACGTCGGCGCGAAAGTCGATCACGGTCTCGAGCTGGAAGCTCGAGAGCTCGAGCACGTAGAGCGCCACTCCCGGCGCCAGCAGGTCCAGCGCCGGCGTGCCGAGATTGCCGCCGCAGGCCACCCGCAGACCCGCCTGCTGCGCCATCAGCCAGACCAGCGTGGTCACGGTGCTCTTGGCGTTGGTACCGGTGATCGCGACGATGGGCGCGCGGGCCTCGCGCCAGAACAGCTCGATGTCGCCGAGCAGCAGGGCACCCCCCGCGCGCGCCGCGCGGATCGCAGGCTGCGCTGGATCGACGCCGGGACTCAGTATCAGCTCGTCGGCCGTGGCGAGGAACGCCGCATCGAAGGCGCCGGTGCGCAGTTCCGCCTGCGGGAATTCGCCGCGAAACTGCGCGTGCAGCGGTGGCTCGTCGCGGCTGTCGGCCACGGCGAAGGGCAGCCCGCGCGCGGCCAGGAAGCGCGCGCAGGACAGCCCCGTCTGGCCCATGCCGAGCACGACCCGCCTTGCTTCACCCGTCGTGTTGCGCATTGCTCTTGCCGCTCCGCTCAGCGCAACTTCAGCGTGGCCAGTCCGAACAGGACCAGCACGACGGTGATGATCCAGAAACGCACGATCACGCGCGGCTCGGGCCATCCCTTGAGCTCGAAATGGTGGTGGATCGGCGCCATGCGGAAGATGCGCCGCCCCGTCAGCTTGAAGGAGGCGACCTGCAGCATCACCGAGACCGTCTCCATCACGAACACCCCGCCCATGATGAAGAACACGATCTCGTGGCGCACGATCACCGCGATGACGCCCAGCGCGGCTCCCAGCGCCAGCGCGCCGACGTCGCCCATGAACACCATCGCCGGGTAGGTGTTGAACCACAGGAAGCCGAGCCCGGCGCCCGCCAGCGCGCCGCAGAAAATGACCAGCTCGCCGGCGCCCTTGATGTAGGGAATGTGCAGGTAGGGCGCGAACTCGCTGTGCCCCGCCAGGTACGCGATCACCGCGAGCGCGCCCGCCACCAGCACGCTCGGCATGATCGCGAGGCCGTCGAGACCGTCGGTGAGGTTCACGGCGTTGCTCGCACCGACGATCACGAAGTAGGCGAGCACCACGAACAGCGGCCCGAGCGCGAGCGTCACCTGCTTGAAGAAAGGCACGATCAACTGCGTTTCCGCCGGTGACGCAGCGCTGGCGTAGAGGTAGATCGCGGCGCCGAGCCCGGCAACCGACTGCCAGAAGTATTTCCAGCGTGCCGGGAGCCCGCGCGAGTCCTTCTCCACCACCTTGCGGTAATCGTCGATCCAGCCGACCGCCCCGAATGCCACTGTGACCGCGAGCACCACCCAGACGTAGCGGTTGCCGAGATCGCACCAGAGCAGCGTGCTGGTGACGATGCCGACCAGGATCAGCGCGCCGCCCATCGTCGGTGTGCCTGCCTTGCTCAGGTGCGTCTGCGGGCCGTCGCTGCGCACGGCCTGGCCGATCTGGTAGCGGTTCAGGCGCCGGATCATCGCCGGACCGACCAGCAGCGTGATCGCGAGCGCGGTGAGCACCCCGAGGATGCCGCGGAAGGTGAGGTACTGGAATACCTTGAACACCGTGAAATATTCGCTCAGCCAGTCGGCCAGCAGCAGCAGCATCAGTGCCTCCCCGTCCCGGCGGCGCCGGGTTGCGCGTCCACGAGCGCCGCCACGACGGCTTCCATGCCGGCCGAACGCGAACCCTTGACCAGGATCACGCTGTCCGCGCGATCGAACTCCCGGCAGGCCGCCGCCACCGCCTCGCGCGAGGCCAGCGCCGTCGCGCCCGGGCCGAAGCCCTCGGCCACCGCATCGGCGTGCGGGCCGCAGGCAAACACGCGCTCGATGCCGCGCGCGCGCGCAAGCGCGCCGGCCTCGCGGTGCAGTTCGCGGCTCTGCGCGCCGAGCTCGGCCATGTTCCCCAGCACCAGCACGCGCGTCCCGCCGAAGGTGGCCAGCGACTCGATTGCCGCGCGCACCGAGCCGGGATTGGCGTTGTAGCTGTCGTCGATGAGCACGCAGCCGCGCGCGCCGGCGCGGCGCTGCATGCGGCCGGACACCGGGACCAGCGACTCGAGCCCGTCGCGGATATCCGCCAGCCCCAGGCCGAGCGCCGTCGCCGCGGCCGCCGCGCAGAGCGCGTTGGCGACCTGCTGCACGCCGGGGACGCCTAGCGCGATGCGCAACGCGCCCGCCGCGCTGACCAGGCGGAAACTCGCGTTGCCTTCGTGAATCTTCACGTCCTCGGCGCGCACGTCCGCATCCGCCGCGCCCATGGCACTGGCGCGCAGCAGGGTGCGCGCACCGATGCGCGCGAGCCAGGCATCGGCAAAGGGTTCGTCGACGTTCAGCACCGCGACGCCATCGGGGCCGAGCGCGTCGTAGATCTCGCCCTTGGTCGCCGCCACCGCCTGCAGGCTGCCGAAACCCTGCAGGTGCGCCGGCAGCGCGTTGGTCAGCACCGCCACGTCGGGGCGCACCAGGGCGCCCAGGTAGCGGATGTCGCCCGGCTTCGCCGCGCCCATCTCGATCACCGCGTAGCGCAGTCCCGGATGCAGTTCCAGCAGCGTGAGCGGCACGCCGATCTCGTTGTTGAGGTTGCCGGTCGTGGCGAGCACCGCGGCTTTGCGGCCCAGGATCGCCGCGATCATTTCCTTGGTCGTGGTCTTGCCCGCGCTGCCGGTCAGCGCGACCACGGTGCCGGTGAAGAGCGAACGGTTGAAACGGCCGAGCTGCCCGAGCGCGACCAGGGTGTCGGGGACCGCGAGCACGGGAACGGCCGCCTCGACCGGGCGGCTGCACAGCAGCGCCGCCGCACCGCGGCGCACCGCCTCGGCGACGAAGTCGTGACCGTCGAAGTTCTCGCCGTGCAGCGCGACGAACAGGCTGCCGGGCGCGAGCGTGCGCGTGTCGGTGCTCACGGCGCCGAAGGAGGCGTCACGCGCCGGGGCGGGCACGCCCAAAAGGCGCGCGAATTCGGCCAGTCCCATTGCGCGCATCATGATGCGGCGCTCCACCGCGCGAGCGCGGCGCGCGCGATGCCGGCATCGCTGAACGGCGTGCGCACGCCGTTCACTTCCTGGTAGTCCTCGTGTCCCTTGCCCGCGATCAGCACGCAGTCGCCGGGACGCGCCGCCGCGATCGCACGACGGATCGCCGCGGCGCGATCGGGCTCGCAGGCGGCGCCGTGCTCGGGCAGGCCGGTGGCGATCTCGGCGATGATCGCCGCCGGGTCCTCGCTGCGCGGGTTGTCGCTGGTGATCAGCAGCTCGTCGGCGTGCTCCCACGCGATGCGGCCCATCAACGGGCGCTTGGCGCGATCGCGATCGCCACCGCAGCCGAACACGCACCACAGCCGCCCGGAGCAGTGCGGGCTCAGCGCACGCAGCGTCTGCTCGAGCGCATCCGGCGTGTGGGCATAGTCGACAATGACCAGCGGCCCCGCGGCAGCGGCGATGCGCTCCATGCGTCCCGCCACCGGCGAGAGCCGGGGAAAGACCGCCAGCGCGTCGTCGAAGGCCACGCCGTGCAGGCAGAGGGCGCTGAGCGCGGCGAGGGCGTTGTGCAGGTTGAAGTGCCCCAGCAGCGGGGTGCGCAGGGTGCCCCGGCCCCACGGGCTCTCGACTTGCGCCACCAACCCGTCGGCGCTGAACACCGGCTCGCTCGCACGCACCCGCGCGCCGGCGTCCGCCACTCCGTAGCTGAGCGCATCGACGCCGCGCGGCAGCGCATCCAGGATGCGGCGTCCGAACGGGTCGTCGCTGTTGACCACCGCGTGCGACAGCCGCTCGAAGGCGAACAGCATCTGCTTGCTCGCGCCGTAGTCCTCGAAGCTGCCGTGGTAATCGAGGTGATCGTGGGTGAGGTTGGTGAAGATCGCCGTCTCGAAGCGCACCGCGCGCACGCGGCCCTGCTTCAGCGCGTGCGAGGACACCTCGAGCGCCGCGCCCGCGGCCCCGTCGCGACGCAACCGGGCGAGCATCTGTTGCAGACTGACGGCGTCGGGGGTGGTGTGCGCGGTCACATCGAGGCGGCCCGGGAAACCCCAGCCCAGCGTGCCGATCACGCCGTAGCGGGTGCCGAGCAACTCGAAGGCCTGCGCGATCAGCTGCGTGCAAGTGGTCTTGCCGTTGGTGCCGGTGACCCCGATCACCGCCATCGACGCCGAGGGCTCGCCGTAGAAGCGCCCGGCGATCTCGCTGACGCGCTCGCCGAGGCGGCTGACGCCGATCGTCGCCAGCGTTGCCGCCGCTGCCACGCCCGCGGCGTATTCCTGCTCCAGCAGCACCACGCTGGCGCCGCGGCGCGCCGCCTCCCCGACGTGGTCGGCGCCATCGTGGCGCGCCCCGCGCAGGGCGATGAACGCATCGCCGGCGCTCACCCGGCGGCTGTCGAGGCAGAGGCCGCCAACCACCAGGGCACCGCCCGGCGTGCCCGCGAGTTCGGGCAGCAGCTCGGCCAGCGCGCGCGCCGGGAAGGCAGGCGGCTGCACATCCCTCATGTCGGCGCCCTCCCCGCGTCGCGGTCGGCGACCAGGATCTCGGGCAGGTTGTCGGGCGGCACGTTCATCAGCCGCAGGGCGCCGGCCACCACGGTCGAGAACACCGGGGCCGCGATGGCGCCACCGTAGTACACGCCGCCGCGCGGATCGCTGACGATCACGACCGCGACGATGCGCGGATCGGTGGCCGGCGCGAAACCCGCGAACAGCGACACGTAGCGGTTGGCCTCGTATCCGCCGGGACCGATGCGATGCACCGTGCCGGTCTTGCCCGCGACGGAGTAGCCCTTGATCGCGGCCCGCTGCGCGGTACCGCCCGGTTGCGTCACCGTCTTCATCATGTCCACGAGCTGCGCGATGATTTCCGGCTTGTAGACCGGCTTCGCCTCGGGTGTCTCGCGCACCCGCAGCAGCGTCAGCGGACGCTCGACACCGCCGGCGGCGATGATCGAGTAGGTGCGCGCCAGCTGCAGCGGCGTCACCGAGAGACCGTAGCCGAAGGCCAGGTTCGCGCGCGCGACGTCGCTCCACTTGCGGTAGTCGGGCAGCACGCCGACGTTCTCCCCGGGAAAGCCCGTGCCCACCGACTGGCCCAGCCCGGCGCGCGCGAACACTTCGCGGATCGCGCCGGGATCCAGCGACATCGCGATCTTGACGGTGCCGACCTGGCTCGACTTGGTGATCACGCCGCCGAGTGTCAGCAGGCCGTAGTTGTGGTGGTCGCGGAAGGTCTTGCGTCCGACCCGGATGTAGCCCGGCGAAGTCTCCATCGTCATGCCCGGGTGGTACTTGCCGCTCTCGAGTGCCGCTATCATCGTCAGCGGCTTCATCGTGGAGCCCGGCTCGACCAGGTCGGTGATGGCGCGGTTGCGCAGCGCCGGGCCGACGCCGCCGCCGCGGTTGTTGGGGTTGTAGGTGGGCTGGTTCGCCATCGCGAGGATTTCGCCGCTGCGCGCATCGAGCACAACGACACAGCCGGATTCCGCGTTCGCGCTCGCGATGGCCTTTTTCAGCTCGCGGTGGGCCAGGTACTGGATGCGCAGGTCCAGGCTGAGGTCCAGCGCACGCCCCGGACGTGCCGGGCTCAGCTCCTGCACGTCGCGGATCACGTGACCGTAGAGATCCTTGATCACCTGCTTCGAGCCCGGCACCCCGGTGAGCCACTCGTCGTAGGCGAGCTCGATGCCCTCCTGGCCGCGGTCATCGACGTTGGTGAAACCCACCACGTGCGCGGCGGTCTGGCCGGCGGGATAGAAGCGCTGGTATTCGCGCCGCGAGTACACGCCGGCGGTGCCGAGGGCCATCACGCGCGCCGCGTCTCCCGGCGTCATGCGCCGGCGCAGGTAGACGAACTCGCGCGTGGCGACGCTGCCGATGCGCCGCTCGAGCTCGTCCGGCGCCACCCCCAGCGCGCCCGCGAGCGGTCGCCAGTCCTCGATCCTTTCCACCAGCTGTTTCGGGTTGGCCCAGAGCGTCTGCACCGGCGTACTGATCGCGAGTGGCTCGCCGTTACGGTCGGAAATGATGCCGCGATGCGCCGGGATGGGCTCCACGCGCAGCGAGCGCGCGTCGCCCTGGCTCTGCAGGAAGCGATAGCCGCGCTCGGTGTCGAGCACCTGCAGCGACACCAGGCGCCACACGAGCAGGAGCAACAGGCAGCCGAGACCGGCCGTCACCGTCCTGATGCGCCACTGGGCGATGGCAGGCGCAGGGCGAGGTTTCATTCGGCCACCAGCACGCGCAATTCCCCCTCGACCGGGACCATCTGCAGCGCACTGCTGGCCATGGCCTCGACCCGCGCATGCGAGGACAGCGTGCCGCGCTCGAGCAGCAGCTGGCGCCATTCGATCTGGATCTCGTTCTCGTCGCGGCGCGCCTGCTCGAGCTGGCGGAACAACTCGCGCGACTCGTGGGCGGCGTAGATCACGCCGAAGGACGACAGCACCGACACCACCAGCAGCACCGCAGCGAGCAGCGGCCAGCGATCGCGCGCGGCGGGTTCCCTGGCCGGCTCTTCAGCGGACATCGGCGCCCGCTCCGGCAACGGCGAGCTTCTCGGCGACGCGCAGCACGGCGCTGCGCGCGCGCGGATTGCGCTCGACTTCATCGGCGCCCGGGCGCTGCGCCTTGCCGAGCCTCTTGAGTTGCGGCTGCAGGCACGCCGGCAGGCCCGGCTGCTGCGCCGCGCGCGAGTGATCGCGCATGAAGCGCTTCACGATCCGGTCCTCGAGCGAATGGAAGCTGATCACCACCAGCCTGCCGCCGGGCAGCAGCGCCGCCAGCGCCTGGCGCAGCACGCTGGCCAGGGCGTCCAGTTCGCCGTTGATGAAGATGCGGATGGCCTGGAACGCGCGGGTCGCGGGGTGCTTGCCCTTTTCCCAGGCCGGGTTCGCCGCGGCGACGATCTGCGCCAGCCGGGCCGTGGTCTCGATCGGCTCGACGACGCGTTCGCGCACGATCGCCGCGGCCATGCGGCGCGAAAACCGCTCCTCGCCGTACTCGTACAGCACCTGCGCGATGTCCTCGGCACGCGCCCGCGCGAGCCACTGCGCGGCGCTGATGCCGCGCCCGGGGTTCATGCGCATGTCCAGCGGGCCGTCCTGCAGGAAACTGAAACCGCGCCGCGGATCGTCGAGCTGGGGCGAGGAGACACCGAGGTCGAGCAGCACGCCGTGCACGCGCCCCGCCATGTCGTGGCGTTGCAGCAACGTACCCAGTTCCTCGAAGGAGGCGTGCTCGATGACAAGACGCGGATCGCCGCGGAACTGGCTGCGACCGGCGGCTATCGCCTCGGGGTCGTGATCGATGGCGAGCAGCCTGGCGGCGGGGGCAAGCCTGTCCAGGATCGCGCGGGTGTGTCCGCCACGACCGAAAGTGCCGTCTACATAGCTGCCAGCGGAATCTGTCACCAGAAAATCCACCGCCTCCTGCAACATTACAGGTGTGTGCATTGCGCTGCGCCCGCCCGCCCGTGGTCTACAAGGAGAGCCGCAGCATCTCGTCGGGGACCGCACCCTCGACGCTTGCCATCTGCAGCCACTTGTCACGCTCAGCCAGCCACGTTTCCTCGTCCCACAACTCCATCTTGTTGCCCTGGCCCACCAGCACGGCCTTCTTGTCCAGCCCGGCGTAATCGCGCAGCGCCGGCGGCAGCAGCACGCGCCCGCTGGCGTCGCACTCCAGGTCGCTCGCATAACCGATGACGAGTCGCTGGAACCGGCGCACCACGGGATTGAGTGTCGGCAGGGCCTGGATTTCGCGCTCCAGGTCCTCCCAGGTCGGCAGGGGGTAGACCAGCAGGCACTTGCTCTGGGTGTCGATGGTGGCCACGAGTTGTCCGGCGCACTGCGCCTGCAGGCGATCGCGATGGCGCGCCGGCATGGCCATGCGCCCCTTCGGATCGATGCTCAGATGATGGACACCGCGGAACACTGTCAGTTTTTACCTTGTCCGGCCCCAGGAACGCCCATGCTCACCACTTTTACCCACTTTATCCCACTTTTCGACACTATATGGACGCGCGACTTCGAGTGTCAAGGACACCAAAGCCATCGAGTCGCGAAATTTCTTCTTGAAAAACGGATACTTAGGTGAATCAACAGGGCGTGGGGGCAGGCTGCCGCGAAGCTTGCTGACAAATAACATGCCATTGCGCAAGCAAGTTAAAGTAATCTCTCAGGTGTGAGAATATTTTGTTCTTACCGAGCTTTTATCGGGTGCGGGCGGGAATAAAGAAAAGTGCAGAGCCGGCCTGTAAGCCGGGTTCTGTCGAGGACAGTCATTCATCTGGGACGCGCGTCACCGCGCGCCTCTAGCGACCTACCCGAACCCCGTGCGGGCCACACTGATGGGTTCCTATTTGGTCTTGCTCCGGGTGGGGTTTACCGTGCCACGCCTGTTACCAGCCGCGCGGTGCGCTCTTACCGCACCCTTTCACCCTTACCTGCCAACCGCATCCGGAGATGCGGCCGACATCGGCGGTTTGCTTTCTGTTGCACTTTCCGTGGGCTCGCGCCCCCCAGGCGTTACCTGGCACCATGCCCTGTGGAGCCCGGACTTTCCTCCCGGTCACTCACCGCAGGCAGGCCGCTGGTGCGATCGCGGCGTGCCTGTGGAGAGTGACCGAGCGACTGCCCGGCCGACTCTGCGCGGCGGAGTATATCACCCCCGGTCGCCGCCGGGCCGCAGGGCGAGCGCCGCGCGATAGACTTCGTTGCGCGGACGCCCGCTCACCTCCACGGCGCAGGCAACCGCCGCCTTGAGCGGCAGTCGTTTCAGCAGCGCCTCGAGCAGTACGCCGGTGCTGATCGCGGGTGCGTCGGCGACCGCGTCCCCGGCGCCCGCGAGCACCAGCACGATCTCGCCGAGTTGCTGTTCCGGATCGGCGGCGACGCGCTCGAGCACCTCGCTCACCGTCCCGACCAACAGCGTCTCGTGCACCTTGGTCAGCTCGCGCGCCAGCGTGCAGCGGCGCTCGCCGCCGAACACCGTCGCCATGTCGCGCAGCGTATCGAGGACGCGCCGCGGCGATTCGTAGAAGATCAGCGTGCGCGTCTCCCTGCCCAGTTCCGCCAGCCGGGTTTCACGCGCGCAGTGGCGCGCGGGCAGGAAGCCCTCGAACACGAAACGGTCCGACGGCAGTCCCGCCACGCTGAGCGCCGCCACTGCGGCGCAGGGACCGGGCACCGCCACGACGCGCACGCCCGCCGCGAGCGCCTCGTGCACCAGGCGGTAGCCCGGATCCGAGATCAGCGGCGTGCCGGCATCGGAGACCAGCGCCACCGAACTGCCATCGCGCAGCAGTTGCAGCACGTATTCGAGCCGGCGTGCGTCGCTGTGGTCGTGATAGGCCACCACCGGCCGCGAAATGCCCAGGTGACTCAGCAGCTGCCGGCAGCGCCGGGTATCCTCGGCGGCGATCGTGTCGACTGCGGCGAGCACTTGCGCGGCGCGATGCGACAGGTCGCCGAGATTCCCGATCGGAGTGGCAACAACGAAAAGCACGGCGGGTTTCTCCACGACGGCATCCGGCTACCGGGCCGGCGCGGGCGTCGGCAGGGGCGCCGGCGCAATGGTTTGCGCTAGTATACCGGCATGAACCACGCCTTCGTCCGTCCGCTGCTGCTCGCCACGCTGCTGGTTGCCGCGGGATGCTCCGAGCAGCCCGCAAAGCCCTCTTCCACTCCGATGCCGCAACAGCAAGAGCCCGCGAGCCCGCAGGGCGAACCCGCGGACGACGTGGCGCGGCTGCTCGCGCTGGCAGCGCGCAGCGAAGGCGCCGCCGCGAGCGAGGCGCGCCTCGATGCCGTCGCGGAACTCCTGCGTCGCGGCGAGCTCGACCGCGCCGCGGCGCTGCTGGACGAACTGGAAGCGGCACCCCTGGCCAGCGCGCAATGGGTTCGCCATACGCTGCTGCGCGCGCGCCTCGAACTCGAGGCCGGCGACGCGGCGGCAGCGCTGGCGCGCCTGGACAATCCCGCGCTGCAGGCCGAGGGCGCCACCGTGGCGCGGGCCCTGCAGGTCGAGCTCGCCCTCGCGCGGGCCGATGCGCTCCTCGCGTTGCAGCGACACCTGGACGGCGCGCGGGAACGCGTCCGCGTGCAGCCCCTGCTCAGCGACGAGACGGCGCGCCACGAGAACACGCGCGCAATCTTCGCGGCGCTGGCCGCCGCCGACATGGCGACGCTGGAGCACGCAACCGCCGCAGCAGCGAGCGACGACTGGCGCGGGTGGCTGGAGCTCGCGACACTCGTGCGCGACCTGCGCCGCGGCCCCGCCGAGCAGCTGGCCGCGCTGGCGCGCTGGGAACAGCGCTATGCCCTGATCGCGCCGCTGCAGCCGGCAGTGCACGAACTGCTGCCCGCCATCCGCGAACGCATCGGCCAACCGGCCCGCGTCGCGTTGCTGCTGCCGCTGGGCGGCCGCACGGGGCCCGGCGCGGCAGCCGTGCTGAACGGCTACCTGGCCGAACACATGCGGCAGCTCGCCGCGGGCGAACAACCGCCGCCCGTCGCGGTGGTCGATACGGTCGCCTCACCCGGCGGCTTCGCGGGCGCCTACGCGGCCGCGGTGGCCGACGGCGCCGGCATGGTCATTGGCCCGCTGCTGAAGGAAGACCTCGCGGCGTTCGGCCCGGCGCTGCAGCCCACGGTGACCACGCTCGCGCTCAACTTCGACGATGCCGCGCCAGGCGACGGCAGCCTGCTCTACGAATTCGGTCTCGACGGCGCCGACGAGGTGGCCCAACTCGTGGCGGCGGCGCGCAGGCGCGGTTTCGCGCACGCCGTCGTGGTGGCCGACGATTCGGATGCCTCGCGCCGCCAGGCGCAGGAATTCGAACGGATGTGGAACGGCAACGACACGCGGGTGCTGGGCACGCTGTATCTCGGCGACATCAACGAATTCCGCCGCCGCTTCGAGCAGACCCTGCTGTTCGAACAGAGCCGCCAGCGCGGCGCGGCGCTGTCACGCTTGCTCGGGTTGGAGCTCGTGGCGGAACCGCGTCGGCGCCAGGATCTGGACCTGATCGTCATGCTCTCGGGCCCGGTCGGCGCGCGCTCCATCCGGCCGCTGCTGTCATTCCTGTACGCGGGGGATCTGCCATTGTGGTCGACCAGCCAGGCCAGCGGCGCACGGGCCGACCCGCGCAACGACGGCGACCTGGAAGGCGTGCGCTTTCTCGACCTGCCCTGGTTCTCCGGCGCCGAACGCCCGCTGCGCGAATCGCTGCAGCGCAGCGTGCCGGCCGGCGGCCTGCAACGTCTCGCGGCGCTGGGCGTCGACGCCTGCCGGTTGCAGTCGCGCATCGGGCTGTTCGACTGGATGAACGGCGCCGGCCTGAGCGGCGCCACCGGCGAGCTGGTGCTGGACACAACGCGACGCCTGCACCGGCAATCGCAGTGGTATGTGTTCGACAACGGACTGGCCGTGCCGGAAGAGCGGCGTACCGCGATTTTCACCACAACCCTCAACGCTCGATCCACGGAAGGAGAGACGCCATGGACGGACACCAGCGCAGTACCCCCGCCGCCACCGGACGCGCCGCGGAAGACCGGGCCCTGAAGGAACTCAGCGAGGCGGGGTTGAGCCTCGTCGCGCGCAACTTCCGCTGCCGGCTCGGCGAGATCGATCTCGTCATGCGCGAGGGCGACACCCTCGTGTTCGTCGAGGTGCGGCAGCGGCGGAGCGCACGCTTCGGCGATGCCGCCGAGAGCGTCACCGCCGCCAAACAGCGCAAGCTGCAGGCCGCCGCGGCGCTGTTCCTGGCATGGCACCCGGCCTTGCGCCGGATGCCGATGCGATTCGATCTCTTTGCGCTGGACGGGAACGCACAGGGTGCGCACCGCGGCCCCGGCGTAAAATGGCTGCGCGGCATCACCGGCTGAGGAAAGGAGGAGCAATTGTCGATGGATCAGCTCGATGAGCCGCTGCAGGCGCTGTTCGCCAGCCACGTCGACACCGTGTACCGCGCGCTCGACGCGATGTATCCGCAGATACACCGCGCCGTCGAACTGCTGTGCGACAGCCTCCTTGCCGACCGCCGCGTTCTGGTCTGCGGCAGCGGCATCGGCACCGCGCTT
>JAGPES010000397.1 GCA_018057015.1 Pseudomonadales bacterium
GAAGGACGCCGAGCAGCACGCCAAGATCCTGATCGACCCGAAAGTCCGGGGGCAGTCTGCTCATGCGCCACATGGATAGGCTGCTCCCGGGTTTTCTTCCCCTCAACCAGATCGCCTTCGCGGTGCTGGACCTGCGCCGCGCCGAGGCATGGTGGCGCGAGGGCCTCGGCTTCCTTCCCGCCGGCGGCACGCGCGCGCTGTTCCGCGGTCCGGTGTCCGGGCGCATCCAGAAGCTGCCGGACTCCGCGAGCACCTGCTGGTGCCTGCTCGGGCGCAATGACTGGTGCCAGCTGGAGCTCTTCCAGTACGAGAAGCCGGTGTCGAAGCTGATGCCGGCCGACTACCGCCCCAGCGACCTCGGCTACAGCCGCTGCGGCGTGTGGGTCGCGGATCTCGATGCCGCGCTCGCGCGCCTTGCGCGGCTCGGTAGCGAGCCGCTGGCCGCGCCGGTGGGCGTGCCGGGGCAACGGCGCGCCTGTGTGCGCAATCCCGACGGCGTCTACGTGGAACTGATGGAGGAGGATCCGCTGCCCGCGCAGAACGCCCGCGGTCGTCAGGACTGCCCGGTGGCGATCCGCAGCGCCACCCTGTCGACGCCGGACATGGACGCCTCGGTGGATTTCCTCGTGCGTGGGCTCGGCATGCGCGAATTGCCGTGGCAACTGCACGAGGACGCTCACGAAACGCTGTGGGGCCTCTCCGGCGCGCGCTGCGAACGCCGGATGTTCGCCGACGGCAGCGGCAACGCAGGCATGCTGCTCGAGCTGGTGCAGTACCGCGATCCGACGGGCCGCCCGTTCCCGGCCGATTACCGCCTGTGCGACCAGCGAATCCTCAACGTCTGCTTCGGCGACCCGCAGGGGAGTGTGGGCGTCATGGCGCTGTACCGCCAGGCGCTCGCTGCCGGCGCGCAGCACAACTGCGCGCCGCTCAATCTCGGAATTGCCGGCTGTGTCTACGTCAGCGATCCGCTCGGCTTCTCCTGGGAGTTCATGTGGGCCAGGCCGGGCTGGGCTCAGCGTGCCTTCGGCTTCGTGCCGCTGCCCGCAGAACAGCGACCGGTGCTGGACAACCAGCGCGTCGAGGCGTCCGTGCTCATCGCGGCCCCGGCCGCGGAAGTGTTCGCGGTGCTGGGCGACCATCGCGGCATGAGCGACTGGGCCGGCCTCGGCGAGTGCCGCCTGGTGCGCCGCGGCGACGCGGAGCCTGGCGGACGCGCCGCCGAGCGCCTGCTCGAGAGCCCTCTCGGCACGATCCGCGAGCAGGTCACCGACTGGTGGCCCGGCCGCGGTTATCGCTACCGCATCGTCGAGGGCTCGCCCTTCGTCGGCTACTGGGGCGAGGTGCGGCTGGAGCCGGCTGGCGATGGCACCCGGGTCGAGTGGGTGCTGCGTTTCCGCTCGCGCCTCCCGGGGCTTGGCGGATTGTGGCGCGTGCTGCTGCGGCGCAAGCTGCGCACCGCGCTGCGGGGTCTGCAGCGGCAGGTGTGTTCTGTGCGAGCGCCGACTGACGGACAGCTTGCCGGCAAGCTCAGCGGAGGTTCTGAACGACATGTACCCGGGCGCTGAATACCGCCGTCTGTCGGTCAACGGCATCGAGATGAACGTGCTGCTCGCGGGCGAGGGCGAGCCGGTGCTGCTGGTGCACGGTTTCCCGGACGACCACTCGGTGTGGCGCGAGCAGGTGCCGGCCCTGGTCGCGGCCGGCTATCGGGTGATCGCGCCCGATACGCGCGGTTGCGGCGATTCGGGCATTCCCGGACGGGTGGCGGATTACCGCGTCGGGATGCTGGTCGACGACCTGCGCGTGCTGCTCGATGCACTGGGCATCGACAAGGTGCGCCTCGTCGCGCACGACTGGGGGGCGGTGATCGGCTGGCGTTTCGTGCTGGCGCACCCGGAGCGCGTCGATCGCTACGTGGCACTGTCGGTCGGACACCCCACGGCCTATGCGCGCGGCGGCCTGGTGCAGAAGCTCAAGGGCTACTACGTCCTCCTCATGCAGCTGCGCGGCGTGATCGAGTGGCTGGCGACGCGCGGTGACTGGTTCCTGTTCCGCCAGCTGACGCGCTACGCGGCCGAGTTCCCGCGCTGGCGCGACCGGCTGTCGCGACCCGGACGGCTCACGGCGGGCATGAACTACTACCGCGCGAACCTCGGTGCCTTGATTGCCGGCGAGCTCCCCTCGGCACGCGTGCCGGTGTTCGGTGTCTGGAGCAGCGGCGACCTCTTCCTCGTCGAGGGCCAGATGATCGCCAGCGAACGCTACGTGCGCGGGCCGTGGCGCTACGCCTGCATCGAGGGCGCCAACCACTGGCTGCAGCTGGATGCGCCGCGGCGATTCAACCCGCTGCTGCTCGAATACCTGGGCCTGCCGCTCGCGTCTGCCTGACCGGGACGGATCCTCACCGCCGCGGAGACGGCATCCAGGTTGCCGCCCCGGCCCCATCGCGCGGCCGGGCTTTGACGGGCAGCGGTGGCAGCGGCTAGTCTTCGCGCTCATGCCGAAGCCAAATCACAGCCTGACCGAGCCGACGACCATCGCTGCCTACGTCGAAGCGATCACCCGGGCGCTGGAGGCGCGCGGCGTGGATCCCGACGAGGTGCTGCGCGAGATAGACGTGTCGCGCATCCGCAACAACGATCCGCTGGTACGCATCACCGATTCGACTGTCAACGCGATCTACGCGCGCGCGGTCGCGCTCACCGGCGACGAGTACTTCGGCCTGCGCGTGGCGGACTGCATCGTGCCGGGGATGCTGCACGCGCTGGGCTATGCGCTGCTAGCCAGCGAGACCCTCGAGGATTTCTGCCACCGTTTCGTACGCTACTACGGGCTGGTCTCGGAGAGCGCCCACCTGAGCATCGTCGTGGAAGGCGAAACGTTCAGACTCGAGGCCGATCCGCGCAACCCCGGGATCTGCGTCGAGACCCAGGACGTGTGGGCCGGTCTCGTCATTCGCCTGATGCGGGCTGCGTATCGCGGCGACTTCCATCCCCGCCAGATCGAGCTGCGCCGTCCCGTGCCTGCCGGCGGCGATGAGCCGTTCCGTGCCTTTTTCGGCTGTCCCGTGCGCTTCGGGCAGCCCCACCTGTGTTTCCATTTCGACCTGGCGGCGATGCGCGAACCCCTGCTCGGCGCCAACCGCGAGCTGGCGCAGCACAACGACCGGATCGCGATGACCTACCTCGAGAGACTCGACCGCGACGATGTCGTGAACCGCGTGCGCACCCACTTGGTCAATGGCCTGAGCGCGGGCACGTTCAGCCGCGCGGCGATAGCGCAACGCATGCACATGAGCCCGAGCACGCTGCAGGCGAAGCTGGCGCGGCAGGGGGTCTCGTTCCTGCAGGTGCTGGACGAAACGCGCCACCAGCTGGCCCTCGGTTACGTGGAGCAGACAAGGCTCTCGATCACCGAGATCGCGTTCATGCTCGGATTTTCCGACGTCAGCAACTTCAACCGGGCGTTCCGGCGCTGGACCGCCAGGGCCCCCCGCGAATACCGGCTCGCGCCTCATTGAACCGCGGGGCCGGGCGCTGCCTGGCTCAGCTGCCCGCCGGCAGTCGCAGCAGCCACGATCCCGCGCTGCCCAGCACGAAGAAGAGCGCGAGATGTGTCCGGCTCCACCAGAG
>JAGPES010000398.1 GCA_018057015.1 Pseudomonadales bacterium
CACCTATGCCGTGCGCAAGGAAACCTTCGAGCGCGCGATGAAGATCGTCAAGCCGGTCGTGAACCAGGTGAAGCAGTTCGACCCGGCCGCCTACACCAGCGACTGCCCGATGGCGGGATCGCACATCGCCCACGGCCTTGGCGACGACAAGGAGCCGTTGCACCCGCTGTCGCTCCTGCGCAAGGCCTATGGCATCTGAGCAGAATCGTGTGGGTCCGCCATTCATTGCTGTAGGTCGCCATTCATGACGACAACAGCATTCGGGAAGGCACTTGTCGGCATGAATGCCGACCCACAAGAGTGGCGACAACAGCATTTGGATGGGCACTTGTCGGCATGAATGCCGACCCACAAGAGTGGCGACAACAGCATTTGGATGGGCGCTTGTCGGCATGAATGCCGACCCACAAGAGTGGCGACAGCAGCATTTGGATGGGCACTTGTCGGCATGAATGCCGACCCACAAGAGTGGCGACAACAGCATTTGGATGGGCACTTGTCGGCATGAATGCCGACCCACAGGACATTGGCACCCGGGAGAGAGAGCAGATGGCTTCGGTATTGACCCTGCAGGACCTGCCCGCGCTGGCAGACTACACGCGCGAGCGCGAGCGCTTCCGCGCCGAGGTGCTCGCCGCGAAGAAGGCGCGCTACGTCCCCATCGGCGAGAACGTGTCGCTGTTGTTCGAGAGCCGCCTCACGGTGCTCTACCAGGTGATGGAGATGCTGCGCATCGAGAAGACCGTGGACCCGCAAGGCATCCAGTCCGAGCTCGACGCCTACAACCCGATGATCCCCGGCGGCGCCGACTGGCGCGCCACCATGCTCATCGAGTTCGAGGATGCCGCCGAGCGTGCGGTGCAGCTGAAGTACATGCGCCTGGTCGAGCACCACGTCTACGCCGGTATCGGCGACATCCACGTCATGGCGATAGCCGACGAGGACATGGAGCGCTCGGACGCGGACAAGACTTCCTCGGTGCACTTCCTGCGCTTCCCGCTGCCACCCGAGGGCATCGCGGGGCTTCGCGCCGGCGCGCCGCTGGCCTTCGGCATCGATCATCCGCGCTACCGCTTCGTCAACAACGTGAGCGATCCGGCGATTGTGGCCTCGCTGCTCGGCGACCTGCACTGAGCCCGCGACGCGCATGAACATCCGCGACCTCCAGTACCTGGTTGCGGTTGCGGAGCTGCAGCATTTCGGGCGCGCCGCGCAGCGCTGCCACGTCAGCCAGCCCACGCTCAGCATGCAGATCCGCAAGCTCGAGGACTACCTCGGCGTGCCGCTGTTCGAACGCGCCGGGCGCAAGGTGCTGGTCAGCTCCGCGGGCGAGCAGATCGTCGAGCGAGCGCGCGCGCTGATCCGCGACTACGAGGAACTGCAGAGCGTGGCGCGCCGGCTCAGGGATCCCTCGGCGGGCCAGTACCGGCTCGGCGTTTTCCCGACGCTGGCGCCGTATTTCCTGCCGCGCATCGTGCCCGCGATCCACGCCGAGCTGCCGCGCCTCAAGCTGATCCTGCTGGAGGAAAAGACCGAGGTGCTGCTCTCGCGCCTCAGGCGCGGCCAGGTCGACATGGCGTTGCTGGCGCTGCCCGTCAGCGGGGACGACCTGCACGGCATGGCGCTGTTCGACGAGCCGTTCTGCCTCGCCGTGAGCGACCGCCATCCGCTCGCCGCGCGCACGAGCGTGAGGGCCTCGGACCTCGAACACGCCAGCCTGCTGCTGCTCGACGAGGGCCACTGCCTGCGCGACCAGGCACTGGAATTCTGCAAGACCAACGCCATCGAGGAGAGCCGCGAGTTCCGCGCCACCAGCCTGGAAACGCTGATCCAGATGGTCGCCACCGACCTCGGCATCACCCTGGTGCCGGAGATGGCGACGCGCGAGGCGCCGCGCCACCTGCGTTTCATCCCGTTCGAGGACCCGAAGCCGCACCGCACGATCGGGCTGGTGTGGCGGCGCAAGGCCAGCCAGCAGGGCTTCTTCGAGCAGATCGGCGCGTTGATGCAGCGCTTCCGCGACGGCGCCTGAGCCGGGCGCACGCGCGATTTGCGTCATTGTTTTGCGCGGCGGATCTCTGCTAGTGTCGAGCGTGAAAGCAACCGGACGCAGGCAGTCAATGAACGATCCCCGCTCGAGCCAGCACCAGCCGCCGCGCACACTCTACGCGGTCCTCGAGTTCGGTCGCGCGGTGCAGGAGATGACGACCCTGCTGCCCGCGAACCGCTGGCTGTCCGGGCTGCCCGGCGGCGACGGGCAGCCGGTGATGACGCTGCCGGGCTTCGGCGGTGCCGACGGCAGCACGTCCCTCCTGCGACGCTATATCGGCAAATGGGGCTACGAGGCCCATCCGTGGTCGATCGGGCGCAACATGGATCCGGGCTCGGCCAGGAACATGGGGGGCGTCCTCGAATTCATGGACGATGTCGTCAGGCTGGTGGGCGCCAAACTCCACGTCATCCGCAAGAGGAGCGGCAAGCGCGTATCGCTGGTCGGCTGGAGCCTCGGCGGCCTGTACTCGCGCCAGCTCGCGGCCACTTATCCCGACCTCGTGCGCCAGGTGATCACGCTGGGCACCCCTTTCGGCGATCCGCGCTCCACGATCGTGTGGCCGATCATGCGCCGTTTCATCGATTCGCCCGAGCCGCCCGAGGCCGACATGGCGCGCTGGATGCAGATGGCCAAGGCCCCGCTCGAGGTGCCGCTATCGATCATCTGGAGCAAGACCGATGGCTTCGTGCACCCGAAGATCGCCTGCGAGCGCGAAGGTCCGCGCACCGAGAACATCCACGTCTGCAGCAGCCACGCCGGTTTCGGCAGCAACCCGCTGGCTTTCTACATCGTAGCCGACCGCCTCGCGCAGCCCGAGCACGACTGGAAGCCGTTCGAGCGCAGCGGCTGGCGGCGACTGGTGTACGGTACGATGCCGCAGCACCTCGACTGAACACCCCCAGGAATTACCCGGAGCAGACTGCGATGAGATCGATTGCACATTCGTCGAGGATTTTCACTCTCCTGCTGCTGGGCTTGCTCGCGAGCGGCTGCAGCACCACGCCGAGCGTACAGACCGACTACAACAGCGCGTACGACTTCAGCCGCGCACGCTCCTTCGCGATCGTCGAGCCGGCGACGGTATCGAATTCGCTTTCCATGGCCAGCAACGACATCCTGCACAACCGGATCAGCAGCGCGATCCGCGCGGCGCTCGCGGCGCGCGGCTTCCAGGTGGTCGAGCCCGCGCAGGCCGACATGCTGGTGAGCTTTCTCGTCACCACCGAGAACAAGACCCAGATCCACGAGTACAACACCGGCTTTGCCTACCAGCGCTGCTGGCGTTGCGGTCCCTACCTCGGAGCCACCACGATCGACGTGGACCAGTACACGGAGGGCACGCTGTTCGTCGATTTCATCGACCCGCAGAGCAAGCAGTTGCAGTGGCGCGGGATGGTCAGCAAGCGCCTGAGCAAGTCGCGCACGATGGAGGAACGCAAGCAGATGGTCGACGAGATCGTCACCAACGTCATCGCGAAGTTCCCGCCGGGCCCGTAGGATGGGCCTCAATCCTGTGGGTCGGGTTTCAACCCGACAAGGGTTAGGCGGAGCCGAACCCTCCACCTCCCGGCAGGCAAC
>JAGPES010000399.1 GCA_018057015.1 Pseudomonadales bacterium
TCGCTCCCGTGCTGTGGTCTTGCACGCGGATGATGCAGTCGCGGAACTGGTTGAGCCGCGCCACGCTCTCCGGCGTGGAGCAGTCGGCGAAGTACTCGCCCTCGACGTGCAGCGCGCCGCGCCACGAGCCGTGATGGTGACCGTCGAAGCCGTGGTAGAGACCGGCACCGAGGTGAAAGCCGGTGTCGGAGATCGCCTCGGCCGTGAGCCGCCGCTCGCTGCCATCGGCCATGTGCACGCGGAACTCGCCACCAAGCAGACGCTTGTTGTCGGGGTTGAAGCGCAGCTGCGGAACGATCCCCGCCAGTGCCTCGCGCCGTCCGTCGGCGTATTCGTAGCCGCCCTGCACGCGCTCGTGCTTGAAGCCCGGCCCGCTGTAACTGAGGTAGTACTGGTGGAACGCGTAGGTGGAGCCGTCGGACTTGCGGAAATACAGCGGGTTCCAGATCGCCAGCGCCCTGGGCACGTAGCCGTCCATCGGGTCCGGCGCCAGGTCGGGGATGCGCACGCCGACGTCGGGCCGGATGCCCCAGCTGTGGTCGCGCGTCATGACCCAGGTCTCGGGCGTGACCTCGGTGCGCTTTCCCGCGACCTCGACCCAGCCGCGCGCGCTGCCGGTCTGGTGGTAGCGGATCTGGTTGGCGGTGTGGCGGAAGCCGTGCAGGTTGCGCCGGTCCTCGCGCTCCTCGAGCATGCATGGCACGATGCCCTCGAGCAGCAGGTCGAAGGCGACGGGCTGCGTGGCATTGGGCTCCAGCACCACGCGCACCTGCTTCAGCGGCTCGATCACCTCGTACTTCAACGGGCCGACGTCGATGCGGTTCGGATCGGAGGCCAGCGCGCGGCTGGCACGCACCGTCCACTGCTCCACGCCGCGGCTCGCGCCGCCGTAGGCGTCGACGACATTGCGGTTGGGGTACTTGCCGAAGCCGAAGCCGATCGACAGCGAGCCGTCGCGCGCCGCGGCCATGCCGCAGACCTTCTCGGTCCACGAGTAATCGCTCTGCGACACCGTCGCGAAGGTGTCGACGATCTGGTGATTGAAGAACTCGTCCGCGTCGAGCAGCGGTCCGATGGTGCCTGAGCTCATGGGGTTTTCCTGTGCGGCATCCTGGAGGGGGCGCAGTTTAGCCCAGGCGCGGGCTCGCATGCTTGCACCCTCGCCGCGACGGCGCCCACAATCGGCACACCAAGGGGGCACGTCGGCGGGGTCGCATGAAACGGGTATTTCTCGCTCTGGGCGCGCTGGCGCTGGCGACCGCTGCCGGCGCGGCGCCGGCGCCGGCACCGGCGACTGGCAGCGCCGTGGCGCCCGAGGCGTTGTACGAGCGCCACTGCGCCACTTGCCACGCCAACCCGGCCACGCGCTCCCCTACGCTCGCGAGCCTGCAGCAGATGCCCCTGGCGCGGCTGCTGGGCGCGATGGAGTTCGGCAAGATGCAGGTGCAGGCCGCCGCCTTGACGCCGCCGCAACGCCTCGCGCTGGGGCAGTGGCTGGCCGCGCCCGAGGACGCCCGGCGCGATGCCTGGATCGCGCGCCACGCCTGCACGCACGCGCCCGGGGCGATACCGGTCAGCGGCTCGCGGAACTGGGGTTTCGGCGCGAACAACACGCGCTTCCTGCGCGAGGGTGTCGCGATCAGCGCCGCGAACGTCGGCCGACTCGAACTGGCGTGGTCGCTGGCACTGCCGCAGGTCACCGACATGCGCTCGCAGCCGGTCGCGGCAGGCAGCCTGCTGTTCCTCGGCACCCAGACAGGAAACCTGCTGGCGCTGGACCAGGCGAGCGGTTGCGTGCACTGGGCCTCGCGCGCCGTCGGCGGCATCCGCTCCGCGCTGACGCTGGCCGCCACCCCCGACGGCGTGGCAACGCTGTTCTTCGCCGATGATCTCGGCACGGTCTACGCGGTCGATGCGCGCACCGGCATCGCGCGCTGGCACGTCGACGTGCGCCTGTTCCCGAGCTCGGTCGTGAGCGGCTCACCGACCTACCACGACGGGCGCCTGTTCGTGCCGCTGTCCTCCTTCGAGGTCGCGGCGGCCGGCATGCCGACGCACCAATGCTGCCGCTCGCACGGTGGCGTGCGCGCGCTGGATGCGCAATCGGGCAACACGCTCTGGACCTGGCACAGCACGCCGGCGGCCGAGCCCACCGGCAAGAGCGCCGCGGGCGTGCAGCTATGGGGACCCTCGGGCGCCTCGGTGTGGAGCACCCCGACCGTCGACGCGAAACGCGGGCTCGTCTACGTCGGTACCGGGCAGAATTTCTCGCGCCCGGCGACCACGACCAGCGACGCGGTGATCGCGCTCGACATCGATGACGGCACCCCGCGCTGGCAATTCCAGGCGCTCGCCGACGACGTGTGGAACGGCGCCTGCCAGCTCGACGGTCCCAACTGCCCCGTCAATCCCGGCCCGGACTGGGACATCGGCGCCTCCGTGGTGCTGAGCACCTCGCCCGCGGGACGCGACACGCTGCTGGTGGGCCAGAAATCCGGCGAGCTGTTCGCGCTCGACCCCGACGCGCGCGGCACGGTGCTGTGGCGCAAGCGCCTCGGCCAGGGCACACCGAACGGCGGCAACAGCGGCATCCACTGGGGCATGGCGAGCGACGGCGTGCACGTGTTCGCGCCGGTGTCCGATCCCGACCGGCAGCTGCCGGGCTACACGCCGCGCCCCGGCGTCTATGCCCTGCGCATCGACGACGGCAGCATGCTGTGGGAGCACCCGGTCACGCGCGGTTGCACGGTCGACCCGGCCGACGTGCCGCTGGCCGGGCTCGCCGCGATGCGCCAGGGCGCGGCGGCCAGCAGGCGGTCGCCGTGGCCCGCCTGCTCCTTCTTCTACGCGCACTCCGCGGCCACGGTGCTGGCAAACGGCGTGGTCTACGCCGGCGCGCTCGACGGCAGGCTGCGCGCGCTGCATGCCGCGACGGGACAGGAACTGCGGGTGTTCGAGACCGCGCGCGGCTTCCACGGCGTGAATGGCCTCGACGGCCACGGCGGCTCGATCGACGTGGGCGGCGTGCTGCCGCACGGGCGCTTCCTGTTCGCGGTCTCGGGCTACGGCATGTTCCGGCAGATGCCCGGCAACGTGCTGCTCGCCTGGGCGCTGCCGCAAACGCCGGCGCGAGAGGGGGCACCGTGAGCCGGGCCATCCTGATCACCGGCGCCTCGAGCGGCATCGGCGAAGCGCTGGCGCGCGAGTTCGCGCGCCGCGGCTACCGGCTGGCGGTGCTGGCGCGGCGCGTGACCGCCTTGCAGGAACTGGAGATCGCGCTGCGCGCCGCGGGCTCGCCGCAGGTGGTGGTGCACGCGCTGGACCTGCGCGATGCCGCCGCGATCGAGCCTGCGCTCAGCGCCTGCGCCGAGATGCTCGGCGGCCTTGACATCGTGGTGGCGAACGCGGGCATCGCGCCGCGCACGCCCATCGGGCGCGGCACGCTCGCCGATCTGCAGGAAACCATCGCGGTGGACCTCACCGGCGCCTGCGCCACCGTGGATGCCGCGGTGCGCCATTTCCGCACCCGCGGCCGCGGGCAGGTGGTGGGCATCACCTCGGTCGCGCGCTACCGCGGGATGCCGAACTTCGGCGCCTACAGCGCCGCGAAGGCAGGCCTGCAC